>JALTLP010000250.1 GCA_027001895.1 Chromatiales bacterium
CAATACATTCGGGAACTTTTGTTTTTCTGTTGGCGTAATCACTGCAGCGGCCGGCTTCTATATCGTAAAGACGGCAAACAATATTGGTATAATGCACTTCCCCGGTTTCATCATCTTCGAGCTTGACCAGGCAACAGCGCCCGCACTGGTCGCACAGGCTTTCCCACTGCTGCTCGTTTAATTCGCTTAATTCTGCTGTTAAGAATTTTTTTGTATTCTCGACGTTATCCATACTACGTTATTACTTAAGATCCAGCAGATTAATAATATAATCTGCATAAACTTGTTCCGGGGATTCGGCAACGGCATTGACTATCTTTCTGACCCTGCCTCGTACCCGGTAATGCATATTTGCTTTTCTCTGCTTCAGACGTTTTTGCCCGACCTGACTGATGCTGGCTATCATTTCTTTCATTAATTTTTGTTCGGCTGTATTTTCAGGGTCCAGCATATCAACATTTTTATCCAGCTCATCTTCAAACCATAACTGGTACTGTGGCTTGTCTGACAAACTTGTAAAATACAAAATGCGTCCATGTCGTTTACCCTGATAAAATTCACCCAGGTAATATTCATCGTTACTGGTAATCAGCAAGCCAGGCCCGTCAAGCTGATTAAATCTGAAAGAGCCAAGATAGCGCTCGCCACTGGCTGTTTTAAGATCGCCCAGGCCACTGAACTGCCCAAACGCAAACTTGCCACGGTATTCCAGTTTATTTTTGCGGACTAAGTAACCCTCGCCATGCGGTTGATCGTTTAACCACTCACCCCGATAACGATCCCCATTTGGCCATTCATTTGCACCCTTGCCTTCACGAATAACTTCGTACTTTAAATCACCTGAATATAAACTGCCATCGGGCAATTCTTTAATAATGGGCGCAGGCTTATCATTATCGGCTGCGTTTAGCCACGCAGGGGAAACCAAAAACTGCGCTACAACGATAGCTGTAATATACAGGGCTGTTTTCTTTCTTCTCATAATACATTCCATTACTATATTGTCTGGCATAAAAAAGGGCCTTAAATTTCCGGCCCATTTTTATAAGTCGTCCTTTATTAAACAAGAGCTATTCGCCTATATGTGCCCCCATCACCGGGTTTTGTAACCATAGTGCAACATCACTTCCAAGCGCCTTAACGGTTCGACCCAGCAATGAACAGGTTCCCTTAAATGCAGCAAATGCGCCGCCACCGGTACTACGTCGGCCACGGAAAGTCGCAATCACTTCACCGTTTTTAAGCAGTTCACCTTCAATCATCACTACTTTTGCACCTGACCAGGCGCCACCACCAAAACCCTGCACATTCGAAATGGCTACTTTTAAAAGGCGGGCAGATTTGTCTCTTTTACCACCTTTAACCATGTTTAAATGATACTTTCTTCCATAGTTATTAATAAATGTTGACAGCTTTTCACCCAGCTTACATTCCTGGCGGATAGCATCACGCACAAAAATGCCTTTTTTAAAAGGCACAAAATCGCTGATATAAACCGGGGTTTTATCGACCAGCTCTGCAGGACGAATACGCTGACTTCGACAACCTGCAGCGACAACAACAACCAACAACAACCCATACAATACAAACTTCTTTTTCACACTTATCTCCAACCAGTTAAAGTTAAGCAACAACTATAGACCGAGGCCCAGATAATACAAACCCCCTTCAAGATTGATGTATTTCACCACTCCGTTTATATTCACCTGGCGTGAGTCGAGGGTAAAATTAACATTAAGCTGTTCACCTACCTGTGGAATAACCTGATACATCGAGCCGGTTACTCCTACGCCACCCATACAATAATTAAGTGCTATCATTTCAACTGAAGTTGCATCAGACATAATAACCTGCACAGTTTTATGGCAGTTTATACGTGTTTCACTGCGTTTATCGTTGATTGTTTCCAAGCTTAAATCCTTTTTGCTTACGATTAATTTTAAATTTCTACATCAGCGTTGTTTCTTATAGGGCTTTTTATTATCTTTTAAATGGATATCGGCTTAACCATACAATAAGCACAATAAAGGTCGTATTAACTACCCGAATTATAATTGGGATAGGCAATCATCCATTGACGACGTAGTTCGTCAAGCTTGAAGCGTTCGCCATCAACCTCATAATCGACAATCGCAAGTCCGATACCATTTTTACTCATGCGCACAACACGGGTATTAAAATATATAAAAGGGTTACTGGAATTCATTAATTGCAGGCTGACATGCGCACCCTTGGGAAGATTTGGCAGGTTTTGCGCAACAACGTATAAACCGGCATCTGAAATATCACGCGAGCGGCCATCTACCTCACCAAACAATTGGTGACTGATTCGGACCGAGGAAATCACTCGTTTACGGGGGGACAACCGTCTTTCCTTTGTACGGAATATCATAATTTTATCTGTTTAAGCAGCTTTAAAATTTTGTAAAATTTACCACAAATAATGAAAAGATGCGCGATCAATCGCACAAATTTTAACCAATTACGATTGTTTTAACCAAATATCCCTTAAATCTGAAATAGGACTGACCTGGCCATCCTTTTCATAGTTGAGAAAAGTCATTGCAACGCCATTTTCACTCAGGCGAACAATATCCATATTAAAGACAACATCGACATTGCCGGAATCGAGAAAAATCAGCTTAACCTCGTCGTTTACTTTAAGTCTTGAAAGTTCTTCGCCAAGGAGTATCAATACTCCACCATCAGAAATATCCCGGGTTTGAGCATCCATTGAGCCCAGCACCGGATGAAACACCCGAACACGTGAATTAACAACTTTGCGGCGGTGTTTTCTGCGCTCATTCATACTACTTTTTCTTTTTATTAATAAATTTAATTAAGTATGTGCGATTTTTAAGGAATAATCTACTCTGCCTGTTGTTTTTTACGATACGTTGTTAGTCAATATATTTCAGGCTAATGGCGTTTTTATCAACCCGTAAACACTGCATATCAAAAATAGCATCCATGTTTACCGGCCTGACATAGAGTTTTTCATTGCTGAGTTTATGATTGAACGCAGTGGAGTCCGCCACGTTAATATGCATGCCCCCGGAGGAGATATCTTCAATATTTCCATCAAAATGTCCAATACCCGCATGATACAGGCATACTTTTAAATGGATCGGTTGGCGTGGTGATAAACGTCGTTCATTCATAACGCATTCCTGCTTAAAAATATTGCTTTTAAAGCATAGCAAACATAAAAAGGTGTACTTATTAATTGTTTAAATAAGCTACATTATTATTTTTGATACGTTCGATAATCTGACTGAGTTGCAGTGGTTTGCTGAAAAGGTACCCCTGAATAAGGTCGCACTGTAAACTTTCAAGAATGGACAGTGTTTCAGCGTCTTCAACGCCTTCAGCGATCACCGATAAGCCAAGGTTATGTGCAAGACCAATAATAGAGTGAACGATCAGCTTGTCATCGATATTCTCTGCCATCGCATAAACAAAAGACTTATCAACTTTTAAAATACTGATTGGAAGTTGTTTTAAATATGACATTGACGAAAAACCCGTACCAAAATCATCGACTGCAAAACGAATTCCAGTTTCACTTAGTATTTTCAGGGTAGACTGTACGCGATGGCTGTCGTTCATCATTGAGCGTTCGGTCAATTCCAGTAACACAGCAGACGATGGCAGATTATTCTTTTTCAGCGCATTGCTGATAACTGAAATAATATTTTCATCCTGCAAGTCCCAGGCTGTGACGTTTATGCTTACGTAAACATCTGCCAGTATTTCACGAATAGCTACAATATCCGATATTGCACGGACAATAACCTTTTCTGTGATACGTTTAATCAAACCGGTTTGTTCAGCATTAGCTATAAAGTCCTCCGGCATGACCTCACCATAAACCGGATGCTTCCAGCGCAATAAACCTTCAAAACCTTTTATACTGCTTCCCGAAACATCATAGATTGGCTGGTATTTCAGATATAACTGCTCATCGGTAATAGCATTTCTGAGCTCCGATAACAGCTCCAGCTTTTTAACATTATAAATATCGTCCTTGTAATTATAGATTGCATAATCAGTATTGGAATTTTTCGCAATATACATTGCAATATCTGCATGCTTTAATAATTCATGCGAGGTATTACCGTGTTCAGGATAGACAACCACACCCATGCTTGAACCGATATACAGATTATGCTCTTTAATATTAAACACCCGCTCCAGTTCATGTACTATTTTTTCCGCAACATGTTTAACATTTAGCATATCAACGTCAGTTAAAAGTATCGAAAACTCATCGCCTCCCAGACGGGCAACGGTATCAGTTGCATGGGTGCATTTTGTCAGGCGTTCGGCTACCTGGTTTAATACTTCATCTCCGACCTGGTGACCGAGGGTATCGTTAATTTCCTTGAAGCGGTCGAGATCCAGTAACATCAGTACAAAGCCTGAATTTTCTTTTGCAGATTTTTCGATTGCTTTATGAATTTTATCAATGAGCATGTTCCTGTTTGGTAACCTGGTCAGGGTGTCATGCATGGCCATGTATTCCAGCTGGTTTTGCCGGACACTGATTTGCAACTGCATATCTAAAAAAGCATTTAGAAAATCCAGCATTTCAGAACTTTTTATATATTCATTTTCAAGCGTCCACTCATGATTATTGCGGCTTTTAATTTTTCCTGCCAGACGAGTAATCGGCTTTATTAAGGAAACATCGACCAGTGAATAAATCACAAAGATAATAATGATAAATATAATAATTAAAAACCAGATTAAGTAAGAAACTTTTTCCTGTGACTGGTACTGCATACCCAGGTCATTATCTGCTGATACTGCAATATTTTTTTGTAGTTTATCCAGCAATGTGTACAAAGATAAATAGGCCGGGTTAAGTTCCTTTAACAACACCGGCACATCGGCACGCCAGTTACCCCTGTCATAAAACTTTTTCATTTCAAGGAATGAAACATACCATTTATCAAGAATGACAGGTAATTTGTCGGCCACATCTTCAGTTAACAGGCCAATATCTGCGGCTGCGAGTTTTTCAGCTGTCAGGTATTGGTTAATATAATTATGTATGCTGTCTACCAGAAGTTTCATATCACGTTCCTGACCTTTTAAACCCTGCTCTGATAAAATTGTTGTCAGGTTAAGCGTATAAAGCCTGTTTAACTGTATCAGGTTACGCCACATGTCTTTCAGTTTTGTAAAATGGTCATACAGTTGCCGGTTGCCATCTTCCTTTAATTCCGCCAGTGCGTTATTAAACAGGGATATGGCTGTCGCATTTATTTTAAACTGGGTATCACTGGAGCGGGCAAGCCCTGGGTACATTTTAAAGACATCTGCCCGAATCAAAAAAAGTTGTTCTGAAACTTTATTGATATTGTTTATTTTTTTGGAAAGTGCATCGGCTATATTTTCTTCTGTATTGTAAATATGATTATGGAGTTCCTGTATTTCATCGAGCATTGCAAGTGAGTTTTTAATCGAACGTTTAAAACTGTTTTTATACTTAATATTTGGCGATGCCATGTAGAGGTTAAAAACCTGTTGCGAAGAAGATATTAGCTGGGTCATGGTATTCAGACGGTCAGATAACCTCAACCGATAAGCACTCTTGGCGAGCCGCTCACCACCGGATTTATCGAGGTAATGTTGAGTTGCAAGACTTAAGACAATTAACAATGCGGCTGTCACACAGGCGACCACAAGAAAACGCCTTCTTAAACTTGGTGCCACCATCTGTATAACCCCATTAGAATGATGTCTTCCAAGCTGACCTGAATACCCTGTAATGATTTAAATTATAGGCACTGAGGATGATTATTCAATAAAATCAGGGCGAAAGCTGAATAGCGGCAAGCCGCTTATTCGCAAGAAAATGAATTAACAAACACTTATCGTTAAAAGTTAAATATCAACTTCACGTAACTGCCTGGCCGCATCTTCCGGGCTGATGGTGTTTACAAACAGTCCTGAACCCAGTTCAAAGCCGGTTGGGATACTGGTTCGTGGGGTAATTTCAAGATGCCAGTGATAACTATTCTGGTTATTTTTAAATTCCTTACCATGCGGTACGGTATGCATAAAATAATTATACTGAACACCTTCAAGAACATTGTCGAGCCGCTTCATGGTTCTTTTTAACAGTCCGGCAAAATCTGCAATTAACTCGTCACTGCAGTCGATAAAATCAGCCTGATGTTTTAATGGAAAAATATGCACTTCCCATTCGTAACGACTGGCAAAAGGTTTTATCGCAATAAAGTGTTCGGTGCTTTCTATTATATACTGGCCGATATCGACCTTACGGCGTACTTCCCCCGAGTCCCGATCATAAATGGTTGCTTCAAAGGTTAATGCTTCATCAATCAGTCCGCAGAAAATACACTGGTGATGCTTGTCATAATATTTTTCTGAATGGTGTAGTTCTGAATGTACATTTTCCGGTATAACCGGCATCGCAATCAATTGACTATGAGTATGCGGAATACTTGCTCCCGCTGCCGGCCCAAAGTTTTTAAACACCAGCACGTATCGAATCCGATCATCTGCTTCGTATAAAGCAAGCATACGATCACGGTAAGCCTTAAAAACATTGGCGATATGTTCAGACGACATATCAAATACCGCAATACCATGCTCGCTGTGGTCAATAATGACTTCATGGCGGCCATAGCCATCAATAGTTTGTTGCAGCCCCATCACCAGATTTGATTTTTTTTCATCGTCGCCCAGAATGGCAAACAGGTTTTCAACAATACGAATATCCCATTGTGTTTCGTTGGGCACGGTAACCAGTGCCGGAGGGGTCATGGATTCGTTGCCACGGCAAAACGGACAGGTTTCAACGTGTTTGCGTGTGTCACGTTCGATTCGTTCTTCTTTTTTCTTTGGCCGCATTCCCCTTGCGGTGGCAACCAACACCGATTCAGACGGTACAATCGGGTTGATACGGATTTCGCGAATACTCTGGTTTTGCGCGTCGTTGTTATTTTGCATGTCACTCATTATCGTTACATCCTGGTAAATTGAGCTGACTATTCAAGCATGCTTTTTATTATTTTTATATTAAGTTTTTCTTATGTAGTTATTACCGTATTGAATTTTCACATTAATAACAACAGCTTATACAGCGGTCAAAATTCACTGCGTAAGAAATGTGATGTCTTCGCGCTTTATACTGCTGCAGAAATAACGAATATTATTTTCAGAACCGATGGAAAATACCAATACCAAAGTGGAAGCGTACATCCGAATCGTCGTAGTAATAATCAGGCTCATCCGGCCAGACCTTGATTTGCTGTATTTCAAGCACCGGGTAGGTGTATTCACTTTTGCCGACTTTACCCTTTCTTTTGTCAACCAGCTTACCAACCAGTGTTACCCAACGATTTTTAGCATATTCACCCAGCTCAAGGTAGCCTGAACGCACAGCGATAAAACGACCGTATGAGCGGGCATCTTTAATTGGTTCGTCGTAATCGTTTTGTGGAAAAGCCAGAATCTCCAGCTCGGTGGTTTTTTCCAGATTCTTACCGGAAATGATCTGCCCCGTCCAGATGGCTGTCTGGCCCTTCATATCATCAAAATAGTCCATTGCAAACTGGTAGGTCAGTTTGCGGTTAACATCACGTACATTCAGTCCATGTGTTGCACATGCTCCAATAATTGAGCTTAGTAACAGTAATATAAATAGTTTTCGCATTTAGGCCGCTCTCCATTCTCGCATTTAAGACATTAAACCAGTAACAGAGTTTCGGTTTTTAGCCTGCCAAAACTTCGATAGAATCAAGAATTGATTCCACCACATCTTCATCCACTTCTTCATTACCTTCCTTACAATTATAGCTGACAAACAGCAGAATTTTGTCTGTTCTTAAATACCACTCACACCAGTATTCTCCCTCCTGGGTATAGCTGATAACAAAGCCACTAAAGTCGTTTATGTTTACGTCTTCTAGCGTCACATCGGCATCGAGGTGTTCTGCTGCCATTTCTTCAAGCTGTTCATCACTCACACCCTCGGACTGATAAAGCGTACTGAAAACAAGTTCTCCAATACCGGCCTTGTCATACAAAACATCACATCCTTCGTCTGCTTCGGCATCCCATAACACCGGTACATTAACTGTCCAATGATCTGTTTTATATTTTTTCATTCGCAGTTATTCAGGAAATTCTGGAAGAAAATACCGAGTCTTGTCCTTTAAGATAGGCATCAAATTCGTCGTCATAATCAGGGTTAACACTTTTATTTACAGCGTCATAGTCAAGTAAAGTATCTCGCCACAGACAAAGGTTCGGGCGGTCAGTAAAAAAACCAGAATCATGATAGGCAGCCAGTGCTTTATGGAAGCGAAACAACGGTGCGTAAACGGCATCAATAATGGAAAACTTGTCACCATTAAAAAATGGCGTACCTTTCAGGCAATCTTCTTCGAGAATATCAAATTTTTCATCCAGTATGGCTGTAGTCTGTTTAAACTTTCTTTCATCATCTGTCGTAAACAGCTGGTAGGTTAAATCCAGTATCGTGTTACCAAATTCAATCCAGGCTCGGTTCTGTGCCTTTTTAAAAGGATCATCCGGGTACAAGGAACCATCGGTGACTTCATCAAGGTATTCACAAATCGCCATTGATTCAAATAAAGGTTCGCCATCGACCAGTAATACCGGCACTTTTTCGAGTGGGGAAACATCAAAAAACCAGTCAGGTGGACTATCAAGATCGATATATTTAATATCATGCTCGATTTTCTTTTCTGCAAGAATTGCCCTTGCACGCTGAACATAAGGACATAAAGCAAAGCTGATTAATTCAAATTTTTTATCTGCCATTTTAAAACCCTTGATTGCTGTATTTTTTAATGTTGCAAAAACTGTTGTATTTTCCTGTCATGGTTTAATATGCTGAACTCTGTTTGTAATTCCATTAAACAATCGACACACAGACAATCATCATAAAGTTCACTGACATAATTACGTTCAGATTCTGTCAGAAAAACATTCGAACACTGGCACTCAGTAATGGTTCCGGTTTTGCATTCAAAGTTTACCTGGCAACGCGGGCAATTTTTTGATTCATGTGACGGCATTATTATTTTCTCCATTATTTAAATGCATACACCAGTGTAACAGCCAGTTCGGTATCTGTTTTCTCGGTACCAACCGGCACTTCTGAAGAATGCTTGACAGTATAAGTAATTTTAGACGACAAGGAACTGTTTATTTTGTTTTTTAACGAGGTAACTGACTTACTAATGGTTCTTTCTTCACCTGCTTCAATTGTCAGAACTTCTGTCAGGTTTACAAAAGGGTTGATCTTCCAGTCAATATCTCCGGAAAAAACCAGAATATTTTCTGAAGTGCGCTGTCCGTTTTCAAAATCATTCTGCCGTACACCCACACCGCCCTCTGTATTTATTTTTAGTGAATCCCTGTTTACTAATTTTCGTCCATAACCAAATACTTCCGAGGCCTGATAGTTATAACCACTAAAGCGATCATCTTCATATTGTATTCGACCAAACAAATACGACAGCTTACTAAGTGCATACTGACTTTTCAGAAATAATAAATATTTCTCTGCGGTAGTACCCGTTGCATCTGAATTTCTGGACGTTTCAAACTTAAGCGAATGCTCCCAGTCTTTATGTTTGTTATCAATTGCAAACTTGAAATTGAGTGACTCCGTTTCGGTATTACCAGTTGTTTTAACAAAACCCAGTTCTGCTTCCGATGACCAGACAGAAAAAACGTCATCATTCGCAGCAACGCTGCCGGGTTGGGCAACCACTTCGCTTTTTACTGCATTCGTATTGACTTCTTCAGCATTGACATTAAACGTACAAAAAATAAAGATAATAAATATATAACACTTTCGTAAAAAATAACTCACTGCAATTCCTTATATTCATGTTCCAGTTCATCAATCGTTTTAATAGGCTTACCACCTTGATCCAGTAGTGGTTTATTAATTTCATTCACAACATTATCCAGCTTATCAATATCACAGTCACCCTGTTGTTCAACCCAATGTATCATATTGCCAACCAGTACAATCGACCCCGATACAATCGCGGTTATACCGGTTGCAGCCGCAGCAACCAGCCCAACCGAGACAACACATTCCGGTGAATTACAATTTGCTGAATAACTGCCCGCCTGTACCATTTTTAAATCCCATTCATGGGTAGACAGGCCACATGCTAGATCTCTTTGTGAATGTGGTTTTTTAACCGGCACCACAGCACAGGCAACAATAAGCAAGGACGATGGTATTAACAGAAATTTTCTATACATTTATGCTTCAACCTTAACCGACTCGCCCTGAAACTCAACAACCTGCCCCGGCCTTATTTTGCAGCGCTTACGCAGTTCAACAATACCATCAACTTTAACCATACCTTCGGCAATTAAAGTTTTAGCCAGGCCACCACTTTCGACCAGGCCAACAACTTTTAACAAGTTATTCAGCTCGATAAATTCGTGGCCTTCGAGGTTAAACGCTAACATTTAAATTAAGCTGCTTAGTTCTGGATTTATTACTTGTAAACACAAAGGTAAGATGCTTCTTCTTTTATATTAACCAAAAAAGAAGTATCCGCAGCCACTATAAATGTTTCGTTTACCGCAATATCACGCCAGTCAACTTCATCCGGTAATTTAACACTCATCTTGCCACTGACCAGCGTCATGTGTTCAATCGTGCTGGTAGCAAACTCGTACTCACCAACGGCCATCACACCGACCGTTGCCTTATCGTTACCACTGCTAAAGGCAATAGATTTAACCTTGCCATCAAAATATTCATTTGTATCAAACATATTTTTTACCTGAATTATAAATTAACTATATATTTCCCTGAAGCAGCCAATAAAAAAGATTGCTTCGCTGACGCTCGCAATGACATGTTACTTATTACTTACATTGTGTTGCCGCACATATTCATACATCACTATCGATGCCGCAATACTTACATTTAAACTTTCAACCGAACCAAAGTGTGGTATCGATAATTTTTTAATCGCTGGGTAATCCGCTGCATCAAAGGAATGGCCTTTTGCTTCATGTCCTAAAATAAAAGCACTCTTCTTTGCAAGGCTAACATCATAACTAATAGAAGATGCACCTGCACCGGCTTCCTCATTTTCAGCAGCTAACATATATAAGGTATACCCCTGCCCGGTTAAATCGCTGTAACTGGACGCAAAATCATCGTAAAACCTTGCTGGCACTTTGCGGAATGAACCCTTTGCCGGTGCCGGATCAAACCAGTCTACATTAACAAGGTGCACTGCCTGCGCACCAAACGCCTCGGCCGAACGAAAAATTTTAGGCACGTTAAAGCCGCCCTTTAAATGATCCAGTACCACAACAAATTCATGTACACCCGGCACGGCCATAACATTACGCTGACGCTGCTTGTCGTAGCGCTGTTTTGCTTGCAGTAAATACTGCTCATCTGTTCGGCGTGCCTTTCGAGAAACCATCTGGCTTATTTACGCGTTTTTTTAACTATGTCTATGAATAATAAGGAATTTATGTATTGTATTATAAACGATTAACAACTGTTTTTAAGCGTTTTTTGACAATATGCAGCATTTAACTCTTAAAGGCGATTTGATATCATAACTAGATATTTATTTATAAAGGAAAGGAATCCATGTCTAAATTTTCAACAATCTGGAAAAACCATGTAGGTCGTGGGTATGTATGTGATCAGGCCACATTTGGCAATCAGTGTGCCATGCGCATGGCAAAAGCTCTTGAAGACAGCAGTATCTCGCTATCGAAAATAAAATTAAAACGCTGTAATAACTATTCGAGTAAATTCAAAAACCATAAACCTGGTCATGTTCGCTCCGCACAAGAATTAGCTAATGTTTTTTATCGTAAACCAAAATTACTTGGGGCAGGAGTCAAACTCAAAGTTTTCAATGGAAGCATTAATAAGAATCTATCCGCCTTTAAGAAAAAGAAGGGAATGATTTTTATTATGAATGGCTGGGGAAACACTGACCATATTGATATATGGGATGGTTTCAAGTTAAAGATGAAGGGATCAGCGGATACTCAGGGTTATATGAAACGCGGAAAGCAAGTTTGGCTTTGGGAGATGAAATAATGAAGTTATTCAAACTTACTCTTAGTGTTTTACTTTCTAGTTTGTTAGTATTTTTTACAACCGCTTGTAACGCCAACAATAAATATCTAAAAACCACAACGTCAGAAAATAACACTCTTGTTTTATCAAATCACAATTCAATGTGTGCAGTTAAATTTAAAAACAAATTATATACTTTAAACATTCCCTATCCTTGTGGTTTTGTAAGATCAAGCAAGAAAATGGAAGCGCAAAAGTACAAGTACAAAGGTGTTGGTACTGTTTTTGTAGTCGCAGGACCCGCAGCTAATAAAAATTCTTATACTGAAGATGATAGCGTAAAACCCGTACATATGTGTTCCAACAGTGGTCAGGCCATTATTCTAAGCAAAGGTAAAATTACTCGTAGAAAAGAAAAAAATATAAAACTAGGTTTCTGTCACCAACTTGGTTTTGATGAAAAAGTATTTTATGGCTACGCCTACCCGGTTAACTAATTCAACCTCTATATAACCAACCCTTATTATCTGCTATTGATGCATACCATATTAAAAATGCTGCAACCAGCACAGGTAAAACAATCATCATAAATATTTCAATGGGTGTAAACCCAATAACCGAGCTTGCTACGTTAATGGTATGAACCATCGTAACAATAATGCCAAGCAACGATGCAATAAAAACAATTCGTGCAGCCGACTTTTTAAGCATTAACAAAATACAACCGAGCGCACCACCCAGAACACCTACTGCGAAACCCGCGGTTGCCCATAGTGGCCGGTCGATAATAATAGCCCGATGCGTTTCCGGGAAACTTGCCAATACATCTGCACTCATGCTTAGTTGCCAGAAAAGATTAACCGAGCCCATCACACTCCAGATAAGCATAAC
>JALTLP010000251.1 GCA_027001895.1 Chromatiales bacterium
GTACAGGACTGGGTATGGGAAATTCCAGCCGGTATGTTAGAAAAGGACGATGCTTCAACGCTGGCACGGGCACAAACAGAGTTGCAGGAAGAAACCGGCTTTAGAGCCGCTAAATGGCAGGCGCTGGGTTTTGTGCAGAGCTCACCGGGGGTGTTTACTGAAAAAGTACATTTGTTTGTTGCTAGCGGTTTAACGCCCGGAGAACAACAACTTGAACAGGGGGAAGTGCTGGAAGTGCACTGGGTTAAAATTCAGGATGCGATTGCAGATATATATAAAGGTATAATCAACGATGCCAAGACCTGCATTGGCCTGTTTCGTGCGGCTGAAAAACTTCAGTTAAATGACTAAGCAAAAACCATTATTGGGAATAAGTCAGTGCCTGACCGATTGTATTGTACGTTATGATGGACAGTCTGAATTTCAGCCAGTACTTGTACATGAGTTGCAAAAATATTTTGAGCTGCTAACCGTTTGCCCGGAAGTCGAGTGTGGCATGGGAGTACCACGTCCACCGATAGAACTAGTAGAGTTTAATCAAAGCATCAGGGTGATGGGTCGTGATAATAAACAACTTGATGTCACAGACAGTTTAAATAACTTTTCTAATACAAAAATGGCATTATTAGCGAATCTTTCTGGTTATATATTTAAAAGTCGCTCGCCAAGTTGTGGACTGGGTAGTACAGTTATTTTTAATAGCATGGGTGAATGTGTTCGTTTATCAAACGGAATTTTTGCAGATAAATTTGTAGCGACTTATCCAATGCTCCCTGTTATCGAAGATACGGAGCTGGAAAATATAAAAACGCTGGATAAATTTATCGGTAAGGTAAAAAATTATTTTAAGAATGTGTTGCAAGACTGAAACAAATTTTAGCACCACCGAGCGGACTTTCAGCAATATGTAATTCGGACTGGTACATAGAAAGAATATCCTGAACAATTGCGAGCCCGATACCATGCCCTGGTGTTGAACTGTCTGCTCTGTAGCCGCGTTCAAGAATTTTCTTCTTATTATCCGCTGAAATACCCGGCCCATCATCTTCGATACAAATTATGCTTTTATTATTTTGCTGCTGAATATTTATTTCAACTGTTGACTGGCACCATTTATAAGCATTTTCCAGCAGGTTACCAAATAATTCCAGTGCATCATCTTCACCAAGCGTGATTGTCTGGCCAGGGTTTACATTATTTAAAAACGAAACATTTTTTTCCTGATAAACCTTGTTAAGTGTAGAGTGAATTCGTTTAATCGTTGGCAATAATTCAAGCGCCGACTGGTTAAGTGCCTTACCTGAACTGCTGGCGCGTTGTAACTGGTATTGAATGGTATTATCAATTTTTGATATATGTTCATCGAGTGTTTGGGTAATATCATCTTTTGATAAGCTATCAATAGTACTGCGAATAACGGCGAGCGGTGTTTTTAAACTATGTGCCAGATCACCGAGTGCATTCTTGTAACGGTTCTGGCGTGAACGGGCGTGTTCAATTAGCTGGTTAATACTTTTACTTAACACCTGTATTTCTGGTGGGTAGTGACCATTTATTTTATCCTGCTTACCTGCCTCAATTTCGTTTACTTCTTTGACAACCTGTTTTAAAGGTAACAGGCCCCAGTAGAGCAACAGGCTTAAGGCGATTAATAATAAAACAGCCATACCGGCCAGCCAGCTCCATAACGTGGTGCGAAAGTCCAGTATTTGCTTATTAAAACCTGAAAGGTCGGCCTGTATATTAAATGTAATTGCTATATTACTATCACCGGCCAGCCAGTTAACGCCATAGCTTAAGGTATGGTAGTCGGTATTGTTAAGTCGTGCCTCGGAAAATACCTGGGTGCCTTTTTTTTGTGTAACGGGTGGAGGTGTTTTAACGCCAATTGTGGATAAAGATTTCCATAATATATTGTTGTTAGCATCGGTTATATAGGCATACAAACCGGATGAAGGCAGACTGAACTTTGATTCGAGTAAAGAAGCCGCCATGTTGATATTATTTTTTTTGTCTATCTCGGTTGCTGCCATTAACAGATACAATTGAGTGGTTAGCTGTTCTTGCAAGGAAGACTTATTAGCACGATAAAACGCTTTATCAAGCGTGTAACCGGTAACAACAATAAAAAAAACAAGAATTAACAGGCTGCTTATTATCAGGCGTAACTTTAGCGACATGTTGTTCAAGCTTCTGCCTTGTTAAGTGCAAAGCGATATCCCCGGCCACGCAGTGTTTCGATGGGTTTAAGTGTGTTGTCCGGGTCGATTTTTTTACGTATGCGGCCAATCATCACTTCGATAACATTGCTGTCGGCATCTTCATCATGCGGGTAAAGGTATTCATTAAGCGTTTGCTTGGAAACAACTTCACCTGCGTGGCGGATAAGATATTCAATAGTTCGGTATTCAAAGCTGGTGAGTTCTATTTCTTTATCATCCCGTTTAACTTTCTGACTGCTGGTATCGACCTGCACGGGTGGGTAGTTGAGTATTGTGCTTGTGTTGCCAATGCTTCTGCGTAACAATGCCTTTAAGCGCGCCAGTAATTCTTCGATATGAAAGGGTTTAACCAGATAATCATCGGCACCGGCTTCGAGACCATCGACTTTATCCTGCCAGCTACCTCTTGCAGTTAAAATAAGAATGGGCATATTCTTTCCGGCCGCTCGTATTTTTTTTATAACATCAATACCGGAAAGTTTTGGCAGGCCGATATCAACAATAGCGAGATCAATCGGGTATTCCAGAGCATTGTACAAACCGTCTTCGCCATCGGAGCTGGTGTCTACCATGTACTGATGTTGTTCGAGGTGTTCACGAACCTGCTGGAGCAGGGTCAGTTCATCTTCAATAACAAGAATACGCATGACTTATCGTTTGATTATTTGTCCGGTGGTTGCATTAACCAGAACACTGACGACGTCGCCGGACTGGCTGACAATTTTTACCCGGTAAGTATTTTTATGCAGAGAAATTTTTAGAACCCGGCCAGCAACGTGTTGCCGTGCAATTTTCGCCGCCTGTTGTTTGCTTACTTGCGCCGCTGCCAGATTTATTCCAGTAATAACATGTTTCTGGCTGCCCAGAGCTGGATTTTTAACTAAAGGTTTTGCCTCTACAATAAAATGTGTACAGAACAATAACAGTAGAAAATAAAATCGGTGCAGGTTAAACATAATTTTCTCTGGTGCGTTGTTTTAAACAAGAGCTATAGCATACACGTTTAATAATTGTTTAAAAAGAGGATTAAATCCGGGGCGGTTGCTTTAACTCGTAATAACCATGCCCCGGATTCCGTGTTTATAAGTCAATGCCAAGGTGTACACCGGGTAAGTGGATAACACCGCTTACACTCGGAAATACTCCCAGGTGACGATTGTGGTGACGATACGGATATGTCTGATAATAGCCGTATTGGTGGCCGTAATAACCGTGACCACTGTATCCCCAGTTACCCCAGTTACCCCAGTTACCATGGCGCCATGCATGCTGTCG
>JALTLP010000252.1 GCA_027001895.1 Chromatiales bacterium
TGATCTCTGGCGCAACTGGAGCAATGGCCGTTGTTATGGTTTCTCTGGTGGCTGATCATGGTGTGCAGTATTTGTTTGCTGCGGTGGTGTTAACCGGTGTACTTCAGATTGGTGCGGGTGTTTTACGAATGGGTAAATATATTCGAATGGTGCCTTACCCGGTAATGCTAGGGTTTGTTAACGGCCTGGCGATTGTTATTTTTCTGGCACAGTTACAAAGTTTTTATGTGACGAATCCGCAGGGCGTAAACGAATTAATGCACGGTTCTACACTGGCAATATTTATTGGTTTAATCGCAGTAACCATGGCCATTATTTATTTTTTACCTAAGTTAACTGGCGCATTTCCTGCATCGTTAGCAGCTATTTTAGTGGTATCGGCGATTACCATTGGTCTGGGGCTGGACACCAAAACGGTGGGCGATCTGGCGTCTATTGAAGGGGGTTTCCCTCAGTTTCATATTCCTTCGGTTCCATTTAACTGGGAAACCCTGACAATTATTTTTCCCTATTCAGTGATTCTTGCTGCGGTTGGTTTAATTGAATCTTTACTAACTTTAAGTTTAATTGACGATGTTACCAATACCCGTGGCCGGGGTAATCGTGAATGTGTGGGACAGGGCATTGCCAATACGGTGACCGGTTTCTTCGGTGGTATGGGGGGCTGTGCCATGATTGGCCAGAGCATGATCAATGTGAATTCCGGTGGTCGTAAGCGTTTATCGGGTGTCTCGGCTGCTTTGTTCTTACTTATTTTTATCTTGTTTGCATCCAGCCTGATTGAAGCCATTCCGATGGCGGCGCTGGTGGGGGTGATGTTTATGGTGGTACTGGGTACTTTCGAATGGTCGAGTTTGCGAATAATCCGCAAAATTCCACGCACCGATGCTTTTGTGCTGGTACTGGTTTCCGGGGTGACTGTGGCAACGGATCTAGCCGTTGCCGTTGTGGTCGGTGTTATCGTTTCGGCACTGGCGTTTGCCTGGGAACATGCCAAGCATATCAATGTTAAGGGTTATGATAATGAATACGGTATTCGGGTGTATGAGCTGAATGGGCCGTTGTTTTTTGGTTCTGTGCGGCGCTTTTTAGAGCTGTTCGACCCCGAAAATGATCCGCAGGAAGTGATTATAGAGTTCCAGAACTCACGGGTGGCCGACCACTCTGCGATTGAAGCCATTGATAACCTCGCAGAAAAATATATAAAGGCCGGTAAAACTCTTCATTTACGCCACTTAACCCCGGAATGTAAGCTTTTACTGGATAAAGCCGGTGATCTGGTAGAAGTTAACCTGATGGAAGATCCGCAATACCATGTTGCGGACGATAAATTAGCCTAAATACTTGCCGTGTTGATTGTTTTGACGGTATTGTAACTCGGTACTGGCTACTTTTAGTGATTTAATGTTAGTACACACTTACTTATAAGCATTTGGGGTGGAAATGTGACTAAGTACTTTATATTTTATCTGTAAATCATTGATATTTTTAAATAAAAAGATAAAATAGTCGTTTCTTCACAAAGAACTTGGGTGCAGTAACGTATCATGAAGCTATTCGGGTCAAAAAAACCAAAGCCAGCGAAGCTTGCCAGCAAGAAGACTAGCGTGGTTTTTGCGGATTTTGTCAACCTGCCTACCCCTTACAAAAAAGTTGATAAAAATCGCCCTTCGATAGAGCAATATGTTGAACGCATCGCAGAGTTCCGCCGTAACCCGGTGCGCATGTTGCAAGAAGCAACGCAGGCACTTTCAACCTATAACATGCTTATTGTAAAACCCGAATCACGAGTTGAGTTGGCCGATAAATTGTTGGGCCAGTTATATCCGGTGTTTGTTTTATATGTGCGTGAGTTAGATAAAAGTAAGAGCAGCCTGCCCGAGTCAAAAGAACGTGCCACTGAGCTGGTTGCTTGCATCGAGGCGCTGGGTCAGCTCGCGATTAGCTATAAACATGTTTTTAAGGAAGATTTTTCCGTCAAGCCTGGCCAGTATAAAAAGAATCGTGATCGTTTATATTATTGTGGTTTCAGGGTACTGGAATTAATTCGTATCTCGCAGCGTTTCCGAGCCTGGCGATATCAGAAGTTACCACATGCAGACTGGCAGGACAGCAACCAGATTTTTTTCTCGTTAATTTTGCATAATGATGTTTCACAAAAGCAGCAGTTGTTGGGCAGCATTGGCGCATATGTGCGTAGCCAGCGTACTGATAAAGCCAATATTCGAATGAGTTCAGTACAGCAGTTGTATTTGTCGATACAGCTAAACGGCATTCTTGATTTAACTTCATGGCCATTAAGACTGTTTAACATGTCCAACGCTTATCTTGAAACCTATCCGGCGGATATAAAAATTGAAGCTGACAATAATGTTGAGCTAAAACCGGGCTGGTTAATCACATTCCTGGGTAATTCAAACCCGCCGATGTTTCAGCGTTACGACAGAATGCCATCGCCTGCTATCCGCATAAACTATATCGCTTTGTTTGAACGGCTAATGAAAGACCATGAAGAACTTGCCAAAATGCATTTTCTCGACAGCCATGATGACAGCAAGTTAAGTCGGCCGCTTGCAGATTTGCAGATTGGTGATCGTCAGCCATTTATTGAACTGATGTTAATAGCACTGCAAAAACGTGACCGTAAAGATAAACGCCATGCTACCTTTGACCATGAAAGTCTGCGAGTTTATTTTGGCTTTACGAATATTTTGCGGTTGCTTCGTGATGTGCATTATGCAAATTCCAGGACAGAAAACAAAACAGTGCATCGTCGCCTTGAAGATGAACTGGCAGGTTCTTCGGCATCGTTGTCTCAGGATTTTACAAACTCACAACAGTCCGCATGGAAGACCGAAAACTTCAGTGCAGGTGGTATGCTGCTAACAACAGAATCCACCAGCTTTACTCAGCCTATCGAGGTTGGGCAACTGGTTGCCGTTGTTGCACACAAAGAAGACGATAAACCAAAAAAACAACGTCGAAGCAGGAACCACGAAAAGAAAAAAGAAACCATTCACCCGATTGTTGGTTATGTGTGTCGTTTAGGTCATCAGAATGAAAAGTTAATTGAAGTAGCTATAGTTCGATTAACCAACTATGTTGAACATGCAGTAATTAAGGCTGATGGTAAGGAACTGTTTGACGATGTAAAAGTGATTCTGCATAAGGATATTGATAACAAATGGAAAATTATTGTTCCTTCAGAAATAGAACTTGTTAGTGGTTTCCCATGTATTGTACAGCGCGCCAGTGGTGATGATATTCGTATACGGCTGGGTGATTTATGGTTAAATAAAAACAGTTTTAGTGTTTTTTCTGCGAGTTCACCAGATTTGATGGTTTAGTTTTTTTTGTTATTGCGAGTGCAATAGGCAAGATGCTTGTCATTGCGAGCGCACGAAGTAAGCGTGGCAATCTTGCTATAAATAAAAAACAGATTGCTTCGTCGTTCCACTCCTCGCAACGACACAAAGGGTTGTTGAGCGTACGAGGC
>JALTLP010000253.1 GCA_027001895.1 Chromatiales bacterium
ATTTTTATACTTTCAGTAGTTACTACTGGTTGCTATTCTAAAGCCAAAATAACCACCTGTCCTTCATGGTTAGATTCAGCTATTCTAGCTATCGAATCCATCCCTCCTAATGCTAGATACAAACAATCGTTAATAGAAATCAGTCGCCAGTGTAACGATGATTTACCCCTAATCCTTAAAAAAGCGGCACAACGAAGTCTTTCAGTTAGTCCTGTTAAACGATCAAAGTTACTACAAAATGCAGCTGCAAGCTATTTTTCAAGTAGCTGTCTTGACAGCGATTCAACTGAACCAGCTAGTAAATTAAATCATATATGCCTGGGTAAAGACTTTATCGATGGTTCCTATACATCAATTACTGAAAATATAAGTGTTGCCGCATATATGTTTGGTAAGGCAATTGAAAACGAGCTAAATAAAAGCAAAAATAATCCCGAAAAAATTAAAAAATTTATGCTCAATTATTTTCTTGGAGCAGCCCAGGAATTCGAAACATTTAATAAACACTAAACGTTACCAGGGTTTTAGATATCTTTGTGGACTTCTTCTTAAAAATCAGTAGCTTTTGGCATGACTTAAGAGGCTTACGTTCATATATCAAGCCCTGTATATTCCATGAAATTTCCATAATTTTGCCAAACACAGGGAATTATTAACAAAATACCCGATTTCACCTTTGAAAAGTTGACGCTTTTAGGGCATTATTGCGCGCTTGGAAAACACGAGAAGTTAGGTAAATAATGGCGAAAGAAGAACATATTGAAATGGAAGGCACGGTTATCGATACCCTGCCCAACACCATGTTTCGGGTCGAGCTTGAAAATGGCCACATTGTAACAGCGCATATTTCCGGAAAAATGCGTAAAAACTATATCCGCATTCTTACTGGTGATGTCGTAACGGTTCAGCTAACTCCCTACGACTTAAATAAAGGCCGCATTACCTTCCGTGGCAGATAAAAGCTAAACACTTGCAAAACAGCATATAAAAAAAGGCCACACTTTAAAAAAATGTGGCCTTTTTTATTTACAGGAAGTTGAACTTATACGGTTACTTTTTCCTTGTTTTCAACCTCGAAAGCAAGCGCATCGTCTTCAACATGTATATGCACCTTGCCACCCTGCGACAAGCGGCCAAACAGCAACTCTTCTGCCATTGGCTTTTTAAGATGTTCCTGGATAATGCGTGTCATTGGACGAGCACCCATCTTCGGATCGTAGCCTTTTAGTGCAATCCAGGTACGTGCTTCATCGTCAACGGTTAAGCTCACACCTTTTTCTTCAAGTTGCGCTTCGAATTCAAAGATAAACTTGTCGACGACACGACCAATCATATCCGGGCCAAGCTGGTTAAACTGGATAATGCTGTCCAGACGATTTCGAAACTCTGGAGTAAACACACGTTTGATGGTTTCCATTGCATCGGTTGAATGATCCTGGCTCTGGAAGCCAATCGAGCTACGGTTTAGTCGGTCAGCACCGGCATTGGTTGTCATTACCAGGATTACATTCCTGAAATCGGCTTTACGGCCATTGTTATCGGTTAAGGTACCGTGATCCATCACCTGTAATAACAGGTTGAACACGTCTGGATGTGCTTTTTCGATTTCATCCAGCAGTAACACCGCATGCGGGTTTTTATTGACCGCTTCGGTTAACAGGCCACCCTGGTCAAAACCAACATAACCCGGCGGCGCACCAATTAACCGTGATACGGTGTGCTGCTCCATGTATTCGGACATATCAAAGCGAATAAGCTCGATACCCATAATGCGTGCAAGTTGGCGCGTGACCTCGGTTTTACCCACACCGGTTGGCCCTGCAAACAGGAACGAACCGATGGGTTTTTCGGTATTGCCCAGGCCGGAACGGGATAATTTAATCGCACTGGATAAACCATCCACTGCATCATCCTGACCATAAATAACCAGTTTCAGATTATTTTCCAGACTGCGCAGCACTTCTTTGTCATCACTTGATACCGACTTGGCCGGAATACGAGCAATCTTGGCAACAATGGCCTCGATATCTTTCACACCAATGGTTTTTTTGCGCTTCGATGCCGGTTGTAAAATCTGACTGGCTCCGGCTTCATCAATCACATCAATGGCTTTATCCGGCAAATGTTTATCGTTTATATAACGCTCGGACAATTCTGCCGCACTGCGTAGTGCCTGGTGGGTATAACGGACATTATGGTGCTCTTCAAATCGGCTTTTTAAACCGGAAAGAATTTGAATGCATTCTTCCACGCTCGGCTCAGACACATCCACTTTCTGGAAGCGACGCGCCAGCGCACGATCTTTTTCAAAAATACCACGGTATTCTGTATAGGTTGTTGAACCGATACATTTTAATTCACTGGTCGCCAGGACTGGCTTGAGCAGGTTCGAGGCATCCATTGCACCGCCGGAGGCCGCGCCAGCACCAATTATGGTATGGATTTCATCGATGAATAACACCGCGTTTTCTTCGCTTTTAAGCTGTTTTAGAACCGCTTTAAGGCGCTTTTCGAAATCACCGCGGTACTTTGTACCGGCTAATAATGCGCCTAAATCCAGCGAGTAAATAATGTAATCCTTAAGAACATCGGGCACATCACCATCAACAATTCGCTTTGCCAGACCTTCGGCCAGTGCTGTTTTACCGACACCGGCATCACCGACAAACAAGGGGTTGTTTTTGCGACGACGACATAAAATTTGTATGGTGCGCTCTACTTCGTATTTACGGCCAATCAGTGGGTCTATCTTACCTGCAATGGCCAGCTCATTGAGGTTGGCAGAAAACTGCTCCAGTGGGGTTGCGGCCTGCTCTTCTGAGGGTTCTTCCTCACTGGCTTCATCGTCATGTTCAGGTGTCGGGCCTTCAATTTTAGAAATGCCATGAGAAATATAATTAACAATTTCCAGTCTGGAAATGTCCTGTTTTTTCAGAAAATAGACAGCCTGCGATTCCTGTTCGCTAAAAATCGCAACCAGTACATTCAGGCCGTTTACTTCCTGCTTGCCTGAGGACTGAACATGGAACACAGCACGCTGTAATACCCGCTGAAAACCGAGTGTTGGCTGCGTATCGCGTTCATCATCTTCAGGTAACAGTGGCGTGGTTTCGTCTAAAAACTCGGTTAAATCCGACTTTAAGGACTCAAGATCCGACCCACAGGCTGTCAGCACTTCGATAACCCCTTCGTTGGTCATTAAAGCTAACAGCAGATGCTCAACGGTCATAAACTCGTGGTTCTGACTACGGGCATCTTTAAATGCATTATTTAACGAATCTTCTAACTCTCTACTTAACATGACAATAACCTCTTAACCATCGACTTCCATTGTGCATAACAATGGGTGTTCATGCTGTCGAGAATAGTCGTTCACTTGTGCCACCTTTGTTTCTGCAACGTCACGTGTAAACACACCACAAAGACCTTTTCCCTTGCTATGCACATTAAGCATGATATGTGTAGCAGTTGGACGGTCCATTGCAAAGAAAGTTTCCAGCACATGAACAACAAACTCCATAGGAGTATAATCGTCATTTATCAGCAAAACTTTAAACATTGGTGGACGTTTTATTTCAGGTTTTGCTTCTTCGACGGCTAAACCCGTATCACCATCGTGGTCATTTTCTATTCGTTTTGTCATATATTCAGTTTACCTTAAATTCCGATATGGGTGCTATATAGTAAAAATTACATATTTTTCTATAAAATACTGAAAATTTCGTAAATTTGTCTATAGTTATGATTGATAAACATGGGCGTGCTGTTTTTAATTGGTTGAGCACTGATTAAAATTCCCCATTTTTCAATTAGTTATTGTAGATTATATATCAAGGAGGTTGGGAGGCATGTCTTCAGGAGTAGTTAAGTGGTTTAGTAATTCCAAGGGGTACGGATTCATTGCACCCGAAGAAGGTGGAGATGATATCTTTGCGCATTTTTCAGCGATTGAAATGGAAGGTTATAAGACCTTAAAAAAAGGTCAGACTGTCGAATTTAAGTGTACTGAAGGCCCTAAAGGTCTGCATGCAATTGAAATCACGGCCGGCTCTCCCAAGTCAGACGACTCTGAAACAGCGCATTAAGCGTTATCCCCTATACTTCAATTAACAAAAAAGGCATTACCCTAACAAGGTAATGCCTTTGTTATTTTTGCCGACCGGTTTATGCCTGAGATGCTTTTGGACCTGCATCGGCTGATTCAATCAGTGCCGGCTTTGCAATGTAAAAGCCCTGCACATAATCCACACCTATTTCTTTCAGCACGTCGAGTGCCTGCTGGTTTTCAACAAACTCCACCACTGTTTTCTTGTTTAAGGTTGAACAGACATCATGCATAGCCTTAACAAGTGCGTAATTAAGCTTGTTATTTTCAATGCCAACAATAAACGAGCCATCAATCTTTACATAATCAACCGGAAACTCTTTGAGGTAGGAAAAAGAGCTGTAACCCGCCCCAAAATCATCCAGCGCAGTTGAGCAGCCAATAGAACGTATCTTGTTTAGAAAAACGATGGCATTTGGAAAATCTGCAATGGCGACATCTTCTGTTATTTCAAAAATAACTTTAGAGGGATCAATGGAAAACTCCTCGATGGTCTGGTTTATTGTTTTATAAATTTGCGGGTGACCAACTGACTTGGCAGAAAGATTAATTGAAATACACGGCAATTCATCTTTGTTATTTCCCATGGTCGTTAACGCATATGTTTCAAGAGCATGTCGAACTACCCAGCGGTCAAGGTCTGGCATTAGACCAAAGCGTTCTGCTGCATTTAAAAACCCACCCGGCATTATCAGACCTTCTTCTTCGTTATCCAGCATACGAATTAAATATTCCTGAGCAAATACCCTATTACTATCGGTTTCGCAGATATTTTGTCTGGCAAAAACAAAATTGTTTTCCTGCAGTGCATTTTTAATACGTTGCGACCAACCCATATCAAGAAACAGATCATCTGTTTTTTCCTGGTCTGCAGGTTCATAAACATGAATACAGTTTTTACCTTTACGCTTCGCTTCGTGGCAGGCAATGTCAGCCCGTGATAACAGCTCATCGTAAAGCTCGATGTCGGCGGTTAATTCTGCCAGACCAATGGAGCAGCCAATATTAAAGACTTTGCCATCTTCTACAAATTTATAATCTTCGATACCCTGGCGATACTCATTTGCCAGTACTACGGCTGCATCCAGCTCTATTCCCTGAAAAACCAGTGAAAATTCGTCGCCACCAATACGTGCCAGTAAATCACTCTTACGCATACGACTGTGCAACAGGTCGGTAATTTCAAGCAATAACCTGTCACCAGCCATGTGTCCAAGCGTATCATTGATAAACTTGAAGTTATCAAGATCCATAAACATACATACTGTATCGTATGTATCTTTACGATGCGCAACATTTATAATTCGCTCAAGATTGTCTGCATAATATTGCCTGTTAAAAAGGCCGGTTAATGCATCACGTTCAGCAACATGCTTGAGGTTTTGTAATAATGCTTTTTGTTCACTGATATCCTGGACAATGATTATATAAAGTATTTCTGCACCAACCTGCATCTGACTGACTTTAACATTCAGGATTAACTGGCTATTATTGGCTGCCCTTACCTCACCTTCGTACTGAACATTGACAATACCATCATCACTGAACAATTTACTCAGTTCCGTTTGCTCATAATCCTGGATTAAGTCGGAAATATATTTCTCTCTGCTCTGTTCAATAGATAGCTCAAACAGTTGCAGCCCGGCATCATTTATTGTTTCCAGCTTGCCATTAACATCAATCGTTATGATACCTTCAGCCGCGTTTCTGAAAACGGCTTCAAGTCGTTGCTGGCGACTGTTTACCTGGTTGCGCATATACTTAAATGCACGGTCAAGCATGTGGATTTCTTCAAGGCTGTTTTCTGCTTTAAATTTGTATGCTTCTCCACGAGCTTCAGCTTCCATGGCATTTGCAACAGCAATAACCGGGTCACGAATAGCACGTTTAAAGACAAAGTAATAAGCAAACAATAAAGCAATGATGCTTGTTGCGAATATCCAGATGAAAATGGATAACGAGTTTGCGGTTACCAGCGATTGAGTTATACCTTTGTTCGCATTTTTATTAATAATCACGTCAATTTGTGCCACTGTTTTACGCAACAAATCGAAATTAGGCGCTATTTTCTTTTTAAGCATCGGCAGGTCTGCACGCCAGTTATCAGAGAAATAATTGGCAATGGCTTTACTCAGGTGAGACTCATATGCCTCAGAGGCTTTATGCATAACCTCTAGCGACTCTTCCTGTTGTAATCCCAGTAAGCCTTTTTCTTTAAACTTGTCGAGCTTCTTAAAAAGCTTTTCTATCGTATCGGCATAAATATTGCGATTAATCAGGTTACGGCGCATAGAAACTTCTGGATCACCAAAGGCACCCATGCGGTTTGAAATCATAACCCTTAACCAGCTTACTTTTTGTACCCAGGCATAACGGATAGCATGAAACAAGCCAACAATCTGGTATTGCGTACGATCCAGTTCACGAATGTGTGCATCGGTCATATTGCTTTCCAACAAAGCCGATTCTACCGCTTCAGAGAACAGTGTATTATTGGGCGCAAGATATTCTAGTAAATAGGGCATACCGGGAAAGCGGGTACGCACATCCCCCATAATCTTGAAGTAATCATTAATATTGTTTTGCAGGTTCTTGACGACAACAACCAGCTTATCAACATACCTGTCTATTTCTTCGTAACCTTTTTTGTGTTTTAGTTTTTCAAGCTTATCAATAGCAGTTGCTATATCATAATTTTGTTCGTTAACGGCATCCAGATACTCTTTTGCATCGACTGCATGGACATATTGAACCAGACTCAAGAGGTCAATATGCAACTGATCGATGTCCAGAATGGTATTAAACTTTATTTCTTCGTCGAGCGAGGTTGTGTATTCAAGCACATTGCTTTCTATCTTCTGAATCTGATACTTGATATTTGAAACCTGTTGAAGAAGACGGGTATTTCTTTGAATAACAGAATAACCATCACGCGCGGACTCGGTTACCATGTGTTGTGCGTATAGCGTGATAGCAAGTAGCAAAACAGATATGACGCCTGTGACCCAGGTGTAGCGACCGTTTAAATGATTAAAACCAAATTTCATGCAAACAACTTTATAACGTTAAGGCAATAATTCAGCACGACTTTTACGACAGCGAGTTGTTATAATTAGTTTTTTTCTTATACATAACTGCCTGTCTGTACATCATGCCGGATTTATACCTGTTCAACAAACCATTTGGAGTAATTTCACAGTTTTCAGAGCTGGATAATGCCGTGACTCTGCGTAAATATATCTTAATCCCCAAAATATACCCCGCAGGCCGCCTCGACAAAGACTCCGAAGGACTGTTACTCCTTACTAATAACGGCAAATTACAGAATAAGATTAGTAACCCCAGAACAAAAATGGAAAAAACTTACTGGGTTCAGGTAGAGGGACAACCCGATAATACAGCGTTAAAAATACTCCAGGATGGTGTAAAGCTTAAAGATGGCATCACGTTACCGGCAAAAGCACGCATAATAGGCGACGATAGCTTTGAGCAGAAACTTTGGCCACGTAACCCGCCTATTCGCTACCGCGCCAATATTCCAACAACCTGGCTGGAAATTAAAATAATTCAGGGAAAAAACCGTCAGGTACGCAGAATGACCGCTGCCGTTGGTTATCCAACCCTGCGCCTGATACGCTACGCCATTGGTGAGTGGACAATTGATAATATCAAGCAAGGCCAATACAAAAAGGTAGTCGTTTAAGTGAAAAAACAATGGATACCCCATGTAACCGTTGCCGGTGTTATAGAAGACGGCCAAAAATTTTTAATGGTAGAAGAAAAAATTAATAATACGCTTGTTATCAACCAGCCAGCAGGTCACTGGGAGATGGGTGAATCAATAATCGAAGCTGTTAAGCGCGAAACACTCGAAGAAACAACTTATAATGTTGAAGTTGTTTCACTGCTTGGTATTTATAACTGGACAATACCACAACACGAAAATGCGGCTGCAACAACCGATACATTTTTACGTTTTAGCTTTCACTGTAAAGTAACTGAAAAAACGAATAACCCGCTGGATCCCGATATTCATCAATATTTATGGTTAACCAAAGAGCAAATTTATTCTGCCGAATACAAAAAAAGAAGCCCGCTGGTTATCCGTTCACTGGAGGACTATCTTGCAGGTAAGCGTTATCCTTTAAACCAGTTTATCGATATAAATTAACATTCAGAATTATTTCAGGACAATATTATTTCAGCGAAAAACAAACAATCCATTTATGTTGGTGTTTCCGGTGGTGTTGATTCATCCGTTGCCTTGTTATTGTTAAAACAACAGGGATATAACGTGCATGGGGTTTTTATGAAAAACTGGGAGGCCGATGACAGTGACGAATACTGCGCTGCTGCTGCCGACCTCGCTGATGCTGAATCCGTATGTAAACAACTCAACATACCTCTGAGCAGTGTTAATTTTTCTGACCAGTACTGGGACCGTGTTTTTGAATATTTTCTTTCCGAATACAAGGCAGGCCGCACCCCCAACCCGGACGTTTTATGTAATAAGGAAATCAAGTTTAAAGCCTTTCTCGACTACGCCCTTGAACAAGGTGCCGACTATGTGGCGATGGGACACTATGCAAGGGTTGATAAACACGAAGATAGCTTTTGTTTACTCAAAGCGAAAGACCAAAACAAGGATCAAAGCTATTTTTTACACCTGTTAAACCAGCAACAGCTATCGAAAAGCATGTTCCCACTTGGTGAAATGAATAAAACAGAAGTACGTGCACTGGCCAGCGAAAATAATTTTATTACCAAAGACAAAAAAGACAGCACCGGCATTTGTTTTATCGGCGAACGACGCTTTAAAGACTTTTTACAGCAGTTTATTCCTGCGCAACGCGGTATTATGCAGACACCCGAGGGTAAAAATATTGGCCATCATGATGGATTAATGTATTACACCATTGGCCAGCGCAAAGGCCTGCATATTGGTGGAAGCCAGCAAGGCGACGGCAGCCCGTGGTATGTTGCCGATAAAATCGTTGATAAAAATATTTTAATCGTCGTTCAGGGTAACAAACACCCTCTGCTCTATAAAAAAAGGCTAAAAGCATCCATGTTACACTGGATAAACGGACAGGCACCCGATGTACCCTTTTCCTGTATGGCAAAAACACGTTATCGCCAGGCCGATGAAAGCTGTGCGATAACACGTATTGAAAATAATACCTGTGTTGTTGAGTTTGAAAACCCTCAATGGGCAATTACACCCGGACAATCAGTTGTGTTTTACGATGGCGATAACTGTTTAGGTGGCGGCATCATTAACAGCGATAAAAATGAATAATGAAAAATTTGCATGACCAAACCATTGCCCTGGCGGCAATATACCAGGCCATTCAAACGGTCGATAAGCTCGCCCGTCGCGGTTCTGCGTCTGAGCATGATATACAAACCTGCATTGAAAGCCTGTTTGTTTTCGACTCCCCCACTACCGAAGCAATTTATGGCAGTATTGTTGATCTTAAAACCGGACTTACAGGACTGGTAAAACAACTCAATGGCAAAGCCCTTTCTGTTGAACCCGAGCTGACCACGCAACCTGAACTCAGCGCAAAGGCATTACAACAACAGAATATCGCAATGGCTCAGTACGTCATTGGTGTGATGTTTCTGCATAAAAAACTATGCAAAAATAATACACTTCTGGAATCCATTACTGCCCGACTGGAAGCGGCAAAAAACCAGGCAGAGCACTTTGGCACGACCCTGCATGAGAATGTTTTGGCCAATATTTCGGATATCTTTTCTGAGTCAGTCAGCCCGCTTGGGGCAAAAATAATGGTACAGGGGGAGCAAATACATTTGTCAAACCCGCTGATCGTGAATAAAATTCGTAGTTTACTTCTGGCGGCGGTCAGGGCCGCAATATTGTGGAACCAGCTAGGTGGTCGACGCTGGCATATACTATTTAAGCGGAACAAAATCTTGAAAATGGCCGAGTCCATTTTAGAACGGGAAATCCCACAATATATTAACTAATAAATAGATTTAACTTTACAGGCTAACTGCCTGATAATTATATTTTAATTACACTTTGTTAGAGTGTATTATTAAGGAGCTTTCATGAGCAACAGCGCAAAATCAACCCTTTCTGTAAACGGCAATAACTACGAGATTTTTCGCCTCGACAGCGTAAAAGGCGCCGAAGATCTGCCTTTTTCACTAAAAATTCTGCTCGAAAACCTGTTACGTCATCACGATGGTGTGAATGTGACCGACGAAGATATACAGGCAATGGCAAACTGGGACCCAAAAGCAAGCCCATCAACCGAAATAGCCTTTACTCCGGCGCGTGTACTTATGCAGGATTTCACCGGTGTACCCGCAGTGGTTGACCTGGCCGCAATGCGTGAAGCCATGAAAGCCCTCGGTGGTAACCCGGATAAAATTAACCCATTACAACCGGCTGAACTGGTAATTGACCATTCGGTACAAATAGACTCTTTCGGCAATAAAAACGCAGTGGTAAAAAATGCCGAGATGGAATACCAGCGTAACGAAGAACGTTACAGCTTTTTAAAGTGGGGCCAGTCTGCTTTTTCCAACTTTAAAGTTGTGCCACCGGATATGGGAATTGTTCACCAGATTAACCTTGAATACCTTGCTCGTGTCGTTTTTGATGCAGAAAATAATGGCGTCCGTCAGGCCTACCCGGATACTTTGGTGGGCACAGACTCCCACACCACCATGATTAACGGCGTGGGTGTACTCGGCTGGGGTGTCGGCGGTATCGAAGCCGAAGCCGCCATGCTCGGTCAACCTGTTTCGATGCTGATTCCACAGGTGGTAGGCTTTAACTTAACCGGCCAACTCCCAGAAGGCGCAACAGCAACCGACCTTGTTTTACGTATTGTTGAATTGCTCCGCCAACACGGTGTCGTCGGTAAATTTGTTGAATTCTTTGGTGAAGGTTTAGACCACTTATCACTCGCAGACCGCGCAACCATTGCCAATATGGCGCCAGAATACGGTGCAACCTGCGGCATCTTCCCGATTGATAGCGAAACATTAAATTACTTACGTTTATCCGGCCGCAGTGAAGAACACATTGCCTTAACTGAAGCCTATATGCGTGAGCAAGGTATGTTCCGTGATGACAGCAAACAAACCCATCGATACAGCAGCATGGTTGAACTGGATATTTCATCCGTTGAACCGGCACTTGCCGGCCCTAAACGACCACAGGATCGCATCAACCTGTCACAATCCAAACCAGCCTTTAACGAAGCACTCGCTGCATTAAAAAAAGAACGCAGTATTACCAGTAAGGCCGTTAGCACCAAAATTAATAATCAGGAAGTCACTCTCGATGATGGTGCCGTTGTTATTGCATCCATTACCTCCTGTACCAATACTTCTAACCCCAGCGTAATGTTAGCCGCCGGGCTAGTTGCACAAAAAGCTTCTGCCCTGGGTGTAAAAGTAAAGCCCTGGGTTAAAACCTCGCTGGCGCCGGGTTCACGTGTCGTCACCGAGTACTTTAACCAGGCAGGCTTGATGGATTCAATGGAAAACCTCGGCTTTCATGTTATTGGTTATGGCTGTGCAACCTGTATTGGTAACTCGGGGCCGCTTCCGGTTGAAGTATCCAAAGCAATTGCAGACGGCGACTTATCCGCTTGCTCCGTGTTATCGGGTAACCGTAACTTTGAAGGCCGCGTGCATGCTGAGGTACGAATGAACTACCTTGCTTCACCACCGCTGGTTGTTGCCTATGCCATTGCCGGTACCATGAACATCGACATATACAATGAACCACTGGCGCAGGATAAAGACGGAAAGGATGTTTTCTTAAAAGACATCTGGCCGACACATCAGGAAGTGCAGGCAGTTGTTACTAAAAACGTCACCCGTGACGATTTTACCCAAAGCTACGACGAAGTGTACAAAGGTGAACAACAGTGGATTGATCTAAAGTCACCCGAAGGCCAGTTATTCGACTGGAAAGACAGCTCGACTTATATTAAAAACCCACCTTACTTCGAAGGCATGACCATGCAACCGGGTGAAGTCAGCGACATTCAAAATGCACGGGTACTGGCCATGCTTGGTGATTCGGTAACGACTGACCATATCTCCCCTGCCGGTGCGATTAAAGCGGACAGCCCGGCTGGCATTTACCTTAAGGCCAACGGTGTTGCCGATAAAGACTTTAACTCCCTCGGTTCACGTCGAGGTAACCATGAAGTTATGATGCGCGGCACCTTTGCCAATATCCGCTTACGCAATTTATTGGCACCCGGCACTGAAGGCGGCATTACCTGCCATCAGCCAGACGGTGAGCAAATGAGTATTTTTGACGCGGCAATGAAGTACAAGCAGGAAAACACGCCGCTTATTATTTTAGCCGGTAAAGAATACGGCTCTGGCTCATCGCGTGACTGGGCAGCAAAAGGACCTCGCCTGCTTGGTATCCAGGCGGTTATTGCCGAAAGCTATGAGCGTATCCACCGAACCAATCTGGTTTGCATGGGCATCCTGCCTCTGCAATACAAAGAAGGTGAAAGCGCTGCCAGCCTGGGACTTACCGGCAAAGAATCTATTAATATTAATGGCTTAGGTGATGGTTCTAATAAAGAAGTTGAGGTCGTTGCGACTGCTGAAAATGGTGACGAAATTAAATTTACTGCCAATGTCAGGATCGACACACCCAAAGAAATAGAATACTACCGTCATGGTGGCATATTACAGTATGTTTTACGCCAACTTGCGGCTTAAAGTTTTAGAGCAAGATCAAACAGGGATAAGAACAACAAGTTGGCGGCGGATTGTCGCCAG
>JALTLP010000254.1 GCA_027001895.1 Chromatiales bacterium
CTTGAAACCGTTTTCAATCTGTCATTAGTACGTGATGGCGGTAAATTTAACGCTTCTGCCTTAGCATCTTATGAACAGGACTGGCAGCAATTAACTGAAATTAATGAACTGGAGTTAGCAAGTAATGAATAAAACAGAAAAACCTAAAATGATGGACTATGCCCGTCACATGCTGGTATGTGTCGGCCCGCGCTGTACAGAAGAAGGTGAAGCACAGGAACTATTTGAAACCCTTGGCGAAAAATTTAAAGCCGCAGGTATTGATAAAGGTGAATTACGTGTTAAGCGTACCCGTACACATTGTTTTGCAACCTGCAAATCTGGCCCTATTATCTCTATTCAGCCAGATGGTATCTGGTACTACAATGTCACCGAAGCTAACCTTGACCGTATTATTAACGAGCATCTTGTCGGCGGTCAACCGGTTGAAGATTTAATTTATCATCGTCAGGGTGGAACCTGTGCTACAAACTGAGTCAATCGCTTTCTCTTCTACAGAACGCGAAACCCTGAGAAAAATTATGCTGGCGCGTCGCGATATGCGACATTTTATTCCAGATAGAAAAATTGATGAAGATGTATTAGCACGCATTATGCAAGCGGCGCATAGCGCGCCTTCAGTTGGATTAATGCAACCCTGGCGATTTATTCTTATCAGAGATAAATTCTTACGTGAAAAAATATCCACCATTGTTGATCAGGAAATTGAACAGACAGCAAATGTTATGAATGAGCGTAAGACTGAATTTCTGAAATTAAAACTCGAAGGTATCCGTGACTGTGCCGAATTAATTGCCGTAGTCCAGGCTCCAGATGATGGAACCCTGCTTGGTCGTCGTACACTGGCGGATGAAATGGCACTGTGCTCTACGGCCTGTGCTATTCAGAATTTATGGCTTGCAACACGCGCAGAAAACCTCGGGATGGGCTGGGTGTCCTTTTTTGACCCCGTCAAACTTTCAGAGTTGCTGCAATGTCCTAAAGGAGCTTTGCCCATTGCACTGCTTTGTCTGGGACCGGTAAAATATTTTTACGATGAACCCATGTTAGTTAAGAAAAACTGGCGTGACGCTAAACCCCTGAGCACCGTGTTATTTCAAAACAGATGGCAGGATGAAGCCTGATAATTCTATATTGCTGTTCTGAATTATTTGAACAGCAACGATATTTTTTATTCGTACAGTTTGTTTACAAGCTGTTCCAGAGCCGGTTGCATTCGTCGGACACTTTCACGCCCTTCATTAACCGCAATGGCTGCTTTATCGAATTCGAGCAAACCGAGTTGTGATAATTGCGGTGTAAGAATAACATCGGGCGGATCACCGGCCATACGACTACGGGTAATTCTGTCCTGCATGATGTTTATCGAACTTGCCATTACATCAAACAAACCGGGTGTATAGACATTATCACCAAACATACGAGCTAAAAAGGTTTCTTTATGTTCACTAATATTATGTTTTAATTGCTCAGAGACTCTTTCAAAAAAACCAGTCGGGTTATCATTCTTTAGCTTTTCTTCTGCTTGACAGGGTAATGCCTGATTAGAAGTATGCTTACCAACAAGATCACCATTCAGGTTTACCGCAATAACAATATCTGCACCCATTGCCCGGCACAATGAAATCGGAACAGGATTCGCAAGGCCTCCATCAACTAACCAGCGACCATTAATATTTACGGGTGTAAACATACCCGGCACCGAAATGGATGCTCTCAATGGTTCAAGTAATTCCCCCTGTTGAAACCAGACTTCACGCCCTGTTTCAAGCTCAGTTGCAACCATCCCGAACTTTCGCGGTAAGGATTCAATGGCATCTTCTGTTATATATCCACGAACAAGATCAAGCAGTTTTTCACCCTGAATAATTCCACCACCTGTAAGAGTAACATCGATATAATTAAGAATTTCTTTCCAGGTAAGGGCATGCACCCACTTATCAAGTTTGTCCAGCAGATTACTTGCATAAGCGGCACCAACCAGCGCACCTATTGAACTGCCTGCCACGATTTCAGGTGCAATACCATTTTTAGCCAGTTCGTTGATAACACCAATATGCGCCCAACCACGCGCAGAACCACTACCAAGCGCAAGACCTATTTTTGGTTTATATATATGCCGGTTTGTCATGTGTTATTCATACCATCTGGATTTATGTAACTATATTTGTCATTTTTTTAAAAGGGAAATAATCACTAAAAATAAAATCTCCGTTCACTTTTAATTTTTTTATAAAAGCGCATACAGGCAAGACTTTAATTACTCTGCTTTTACTTTAATCTACTTCTTAACAAATAAAAAATGCAATTATTGTGATCCAGCTCAATTCCATTTATACGCCCTGTGTTAGATAATTAACAAAATACAAGGAGTAAGTAAATGACAATATTACGTGAAATAAACAAAAAACAACAACTGTTATTAATAGCTATCATTTTTATCACCTGCAGTCCCGCTTCGTATGCTCTCGACAGCGCTCAGTCTAAACTAAGCAGTGCCAGTAATATCTCAGTTTCAGTAGGACTGGAGTATGACACAGGCGATTACGGTACAACCGATACAACGGATACCTGGCGTGTTCCCGTTGGTGTGGATTATCAGAAAGGAGCTTACTTTGCAGGCCTTAGTATTTCATATATTAATACAAAAAGTACCGGAACGATTACACTAAGTAGTGGCAATTCACGAATGAGAAATTTTACCAATAGCAGCTCATCGACCACATCCACAACAGTTTCTAAAGCATCCGGTATGGGTGACCTGAATCTTTACGCAGGGTATCATTTTCCATCAGGCAACGCTGGTAAAACAGATTACAGTATAACAGCACATATCAAACTGGCCACCGCCGATGAAAACAAGGGACTTGGTACCGGTGAAAATGACTATGCAATTGAAGCAGGACTGACTAACAGCCTTGATAAGGGTACATTATTTGGCAGTATTGGTTATCAGGTTAACGGTGATACAGCAACAACAAATTTTGACGATATATTCTATGCCAATGCAGGCATTAGCTTTCCTTTTAAAACAGAATATCGATTGGGTGCTATGCTGGATTACGCACAGGCAGCATCGCCAGGTTTTGATGATTCGCTTGAATTAAGCGGTTTTATGAATATACCGATGGAAAATAAGCGCAGTGTATACCTCTATGCACTGCTCGGTCTGAGTGATGGTAGTCCTGATTATGGTATAGGTATGAACTATCGATTTGGCTTGTAACCTGTAACATCTGGCATTATAGTAAATTGCAACCCCGTAATAGAGATAAAGGAGCCTAAACATGGCCTATCAGGAAAATGAATCGTCATTATCAAATGACGTTAAAGATATGCACCGGGCAATAGAGTCTTTAAAAGAAGAACTTGAAGCCGTCGACTGGTACAACCAGCGCGTAAATGTTTGCAGCAATGCTGAACTTAAAGCCATACTGGAACATAACCGTGACGAAGAAAAAGAACACGCTTCCATGCTAATGGAATGGATAAGACGACAGGATCCACGATTTGAAAAAGAACTTAAAGATTACCTGTTTACTGACAAACCCATTGCACATAAGTAAGGCAGGGGAAAGCCCCTCTTCCCTGCTTAGGCAGGCGCACCAAATTTAGAGTAACTCCACTTCATAATAAGTGGAGGTGCAATCGTTGTCAGTGCAATGACAATAACAATGCCCGCATATATTTCATTATTAAATATACCGCTAACGCGTCCCAGTTCAGCAAAAATCAATCCCACCTCACCTCTTGGAACCATAGCAAAGCCAATAATCATTCGCATTTTCCATGATTCTTTTATAAAAAGCACGCCCGAGAATTTGCCTATTATAGCGACCACAAAAAACAACAGAGAAAAGCTCCATATAAATGGCGAAGTCCAGTCTATCTGGTGCAGATTTAATGACAAGCCAACCATGACAAAAAATATAGGCGTAAACAAATGAATAATCGGTCGCATTTGTTCTTCAATCCGGTGAGCAAAATTTTCATCGGTACGGATTGAAATACCCAACGGTAAGAAGAATCTGCGGGATAAAGCCAAACCAGCCGCAAACCCACCGAGTAATTCCGGCGCACCTACTGCATGAGCTAACCATGCAAAGAATAAAACGAGCGATACGATCATACTGGGGATTAAACCCGGTATTTCACTATGCGTATCATAACGATTGATAATGATTGCCATTAATTTAGCAGCAAGTGGTGCCAGTACAAAAAATGCAGCAACAAACAATAATACTTTACTGGTATTAGCAAGGCTAACCCCGCCCCCTATTGAAAATTCATACAACAATGCCAGTAAAACAACCCCCAGTATGTCATCCAGCACTGCTGCCCCCAGAACTATCTGCCCTTCTCTTGACTGATGTCGTTTTAAGTCAGACAACACACGTATAGTAATGCCAATGCTTGTTGCTGTTAAAGTTCCACCAATAAACAGGGACACCAGTAAAGACAGATTAAAGAATGTGTAGCTTAATCCAAACCCCAGAACAAAAGGAATAAAGAAGCCACCCAGAGCAACCACGAATGATTTTTTACCGGTACTTACCAGCTTCTTTACATCTGTTTCAAGACCAACCTCGAAAAGTAAAAGAATAATACCAATCTCAGCCAGTAATTTCAGAACCTCATTGGGTTCCAACCAGCCCAGAATACTGGGTCCCAGTACGACACCCGCCAATAACTCACCAATAACCGACGGTGATTTTAAACGAACAGCCAGTTCAGCCATCAGTCTTGCCGTCAGTAAAATAGCGAGCAAGTAAAGAAAAAAAGTATGTGTTTCCATTTTAAATATCCTGTTACTACTGCATTATTTTAGTGGATAAAGACGAAAACCAATAATGGTTAAATCATCCGGTTTACATGCATATAAGTCCGCTGGTGCCTGCATATGTTCAATCGTTTGCTTAAACAACTTTCTAATTGCTGTCGAAAGCCTGCCTTTACGGGCAGTATTTATAATAGTATCAACAGGCAGGTTATCTGTTAGACCATCGCTGGCGATCAGTACGGTATCATATCTGGCAAGTTCAATGGCAGGTCCAACCGCTATATGCATTTCACTGTTACCCAGTAAATTTGAAACAATATGTCGCTGATCATGCTGCATTGCTTCATCAGAATCAATTAATCCTGCTTCAATGGCATAACCAACAGGTGAATGTGGAATTGTCTGGTGTATTAACCTGCCACGTTGTCCCATAATAATGATTTCAGAGTCACCCACATGATATGTTCGAATTGTTGAACCATTTTGTTCTACAACGGATACGGTCGATCCGGCACCAATACCAAGCGCTATAATTGCACTGTTAGCCTGTTCAATGCCATTTAAAATTGCATCGCGCAATTCTGAACCCACGCTGATTGCCTGTTGTACTGATTTTAGTATTAATTCAATAGTAAGAGCAGAAGCCTGTTCACCGCCGCGCATACCACCGGCACCATCAGCGACAACAAGCACTGATGAAGTATTACTAACTGGTATTAATACAGCCGCATCTTCGTTACTGGTTTTCTTATCGGGTGAACGTGCTGTACACATAACAGCACTACCATTTGATATGTTTGTAACAAAACATTCAGGCTTGTTCTGCCCGACGAAGGACTTGCTGTTCTGCAAAGGCTCACGATTTATTCTTGTCATCGCTAATCAGGCCACTGCATGGTTTCAAGATAATCGCGTAACTGACCCGCACTACGAAATTTTTTTAAAATAAGTGTCCGCTTTAAGCCGCAAATAATACCTTTAGCAACAGGTGAAAGTTTACTGTAATATCTTTGCCCTCCAAGTGCGTCATAAAAGATCCGGATTAAGTTAACAACATCTTCATGGATATTTGCCGAAGTACATTTACCCCAGTGAAAAAGATCCAGCAGTTTAATTTCGAAACCTGTACCATGACGACGAATAATAATATTTCCTGTATGTAAGTCACCGTGGTATTCACGCATATGGTGGATATGCTCTATGCCTTCTGCCAGCCCATGCAACAAGTGCAGTGCCTGAAATAAATCAAGCCGTTTACCGGGTTGCTTGTTTAAAAAATTTTCCAGAATATCGCCTTCAACAAAATCTGAAACCATAAAGCTGACCGACTCGTTGCGATAAGTAATGGTTTCCTGCGTTTGATATTGAATCAGGATATTACACTGTCTTAATTTATGTAGCTTTTTAGCGTAAAACAGCAGATTCTTGTTCTTTGGGTTTCGGTCTGGGTAATAAAACTTTGCTGCACGCTCAATATCAGTGGCTATTTCATTAACCAGAAAAACTTCACCTTCCCAACCCGCCCCGAGTCGTTTAATGACTTCGTACTTTCGCGCCAGAATTCGCCCTGGGTGAAAATCAAACGAGGTGATTTTTGAACGCTTTGCCGCCATGTGTTGCCCATTTATAATGTCCGTAATACCTGACTATGGCTAAAAAACAGCAGAAATTCCAATAGTTTATAAATTTTTAACGTTACAGGCCTGCCAAATTTGCCCAGATTAACCCATGCAGATTACAAAAACTCAACCGTTTACTTTTTATCTTATTGATATTGCTATGAAAATATCCATGATAAGGACAAAATAAGCGAGATTATTGCAGCCTGAAAGTTAGATAAACAATGACGAAATTAGTTTAAATATGTAGTACATACCATTGTAAACATTGGGATTTTTCCTTTACAAACACAGAATCATGGCATATGCTCAAGTAATACTAATTATATGTCTATCGAGGTTTAAAAATGTTTTTAATAAGAACGTTCGCCATCATTGCCCTTGCTTTGTTCTCTAATCAGCTTCTGGCACAAGATAACAGTAACAACTCCCACCATTATTTTGAGTTCGGTTTAGCAGGAACCTCATTGATTACAAAGGGTACCTATGGTGCTGGAACTTCAGCTAACTCTGATCTTTCTGGTGGTATCATTAAATATGGTTACGATTTTAATAACTGGTTTTCAGCGGAAGCACATCTTGGTGCAACAGCAAAAAATACAGATAGCGCACCAACCTACACCGTTTCAGCTCAAACAATGGCATTTGTAGGCGCTCGTTTTAGCCTGCGCTATGACCATTTTACCATTTACGCTCTGGCAGGCGGAGGCTATGGCAGCATCAAAGAGTCAACTGCTACAACTGACTACACTACATCGAAAACCAGCGCTGCATATGGCCTTGGTATGGACTTTTACGGTTCTAAAACAACATCAGTATCAGTATCATTGGTTCAGTATGTTGACTCCACAGAAGTTGATCTATCTGCAATTGAACTAGGCATCAGGTTCTACTTTGATAAGCCAACTATCAAACGACGCTACTAAACGTATAACTCAACTCTGCTTGTAGTAAATGAACAGCGATTCAATTATACAGGCAGAGTTCTCCCTTTCTAAAGATATTACCTACCTGAACCACGCCGCCGTTGCACCCTGGCCAAACCGCACCACTAAAGCCATTAACGATTTCGCAATCGAAAACAATATATATGGTGCAACTTACTACCCAAAATGGAATGAAACAGAAACACAGCTTCGAACCAACCTTGCTGCGCTTATTAATGCTGAGAATAGCGATGATATTGCACTGGTTAAGAACACTTCAGAAGCTTTGTCGATGGTCGCTTACGGTATTAACTGGCAACCTTACGACAATATTGTAACAAGTGATGAAGAATTCCCTTCAAATCGTATCGTCTGGCAATCGTTAGCCGATAAACAAGTAACGCTTAACGAAGTCAAGCTAACAGGTGATAACCCGGAAGATGCTTTAATAGCAGCCTGTAACCCGCATACCCGCCTGCTTGCCATAAGCTCAACACAATACAGTTCAGGCATTAATCTTGATTTAGTTCGGCTTGGCAAATTCTGCAAACAAAGAAATATTTTATTCTGCGTTGATGCAATACAAACAATCGGTGCACTACAGTTTGATGTACAGGCAATACAGGCAGACTTTGCAATGGCAGACGGTCATAAATGGATGCTGGCACCTGAAGGTCTGGCATTATTTTATTGCAACGAAAATATCCGTCCACAACTCAAACTGAACGAGTTTGGCTGGCATATGACCGAAGACATGTACAATTTTAGCTCCAAACAATGGCAAGTAGCCCGCTCAGCCCGCCGTTTTGAATGTGGCAGCCCAAATATGCTGGCTATTCATGGTTTAAATGCCAGTATCAGCCTGCTACTTGAAATCGGCATGGACAAAGTTGAATCTTTATTAAAACAACGCACCGAATATTTATTTGAATTGCTTAATAATAATAAAAATATTCTGGTTCACACACCGCAGCAACAAAACCGCTACGCCGGTATTACCACCTTTAGCCATAAAACAAAAAGTAATAATGAATTATTTGACTATTTATGGTCTAAAAACATTATTTGCGCTCTACGTGGTAACGGCATCCGGTTTTCACCCCATTTTTATACAAAAATGGATTCACTAAAAGAAGCTGTAAACTATATCTGATAGTAATTTTGGAATTTTTTTTCAGTTTTTATTAAATATTCTGAATATTTGCCGCTATATATTAAAGAATAAAATAAATGGAGTTTAGTCAATGAAAGCATCTGACCTGTTTGTAAAATGCCTCGAAGAAGAAGGTATTGAGTACATATTTGGTATTCCGGGCGAAGAAAACGCCGACTTTATGATTTCACTCGAAAAATCGAAGAAAATAAAGTTTATTTTAACCCGGCATGAACAAGGTGCGGCTTTTATGGCCGAAGTGTACGGGCGTTTAACCGGTAACCCGGCTGGTTGTCTGGGTACGCTGGGCCCAGGAGCAACAAACCTGATTACAGGTGTGGCTGATTCAAACATGGATCGTTCGCCCATGCTCGTATTAACCGGCCAGGGTGCCTCAACCCGACTGCATAAAGAGTCGCACCAGATTATGGACGTAGTAAAGATGTTTGAACCTGTTACCAAGTGGGCGCAAACTATTTTACACCCCGATAGTATTCCCGAAATTATACGCAAGGCGGTAAGGCTGGCACGCACGGAAAAACCCGGTGCCTGCCATATTGAATTACCGGAAGACATAGCAAAAATTGATACTGACTCCATACCCCTTAACCCGTTACGTTTTCGTCGCCCGGTTGCCGATGACAAAATTTTAAACCAGGCCGTTGATGAAATTCTCAAAGCCAGACGCCCTATTATCATTGCCGGTAATGGTTGTATCCGTAAACGTGCAAGCAAACAACTCCGTGCGCTATGCGAAAAAACCGGCATCGGTGTTATCAGCACTTTTATGGCAAAAGGTTGTGTTGATATGGACAAAGACTATTGTCTTTATACCATTGGCTTACAGGCAAAGGATGTAATTGCCTGCGCACTTGACCATGCTGACCTGATTATTACCCTCGGTTACGACATGGTAGAGTACCACCCTACCCTGTGGAACCATAACAAGGATAAAAAAATTATCCACGCCGATTTTTTACCTACAGAAATTGACGAGTACTATCACCCGGAAACAGAAGTTATTGGCGATCTCGCACATACCCTGTGGATGATTAACGAAAGACTGGACAAAGAAAAAGAATTTAACTTTGACTTTAGTCAGCAGCTTGCAACTCGCGAAACAATGCAGAAAGATTTAAAAACCCATGCAAACGATGATACCGAAGGGCTGATACGCCCACAAAAAGTTTTATGGGACGTGCGTCAGGTAATGGGAGCGCATGACATACTTTTATCCGATGTCGGCGCACATAAAATGTGGATTGCCCGTATGTATCAATGCCACGAACCGAACACCTGTTTAATACCAAACGGTTTTTGTTCTATGGGCTTTGCTTTACCGGGAGCTATAGCCGCCAGCATTGTTTTCCCTGAACGCAATATTTTGTCCATCTGTGGTGATGCCGGTTTTATGATGAATGTTCAGGAAATGGAAACCGCAAAACGCATGAACTCGAATATTGTTGTAATGGTCTGGGAAGATAATACCTATGGACTGATTGCCTGGAAGCAGCAAAACGAGTTTGGCCATCATACCGATCTTTCTTTTGGTAATCCGGACTGGTTACAACTGGCCAGTGCCTTTGGCTGGCATGGCCACCACGTTAAAAACAGCCGCGATCTTGTAAGCGAGCTTGAAGCTGCGTTTAAAGAAGAAGGCCCAAGCCTTATTGTTGTGCCTATCGATTACAGAGAGAATATGTTATTAACCAAACGTCTGGGTGATATAGCCTGTCCAATTTAAATAAAAGGATCACATCAGTGACAAAACATTACCCTCTAATGATTGCCGGTTATAAAAACGGTAATAACGACAAAATAACGGTTAATGCCCCTTTTGATGATAGCCTCATTGCAAGCTTCGATGCAGCCGATAGTTATGATGTAGAATCCGCATTAACCGCTGCATACAGCCTTTATATTGACAAAACAAAATGGCTTCCTGCCAGTAAGCGAATAAATATCCTCAGCAAAACAGCTCAGTTAATGCGTGAACAGTTTGACGAGCTTGTACTAGAAGCAGCACGCGAAGGTGGCAAACCCTATAATGATACCGTGGTTGAAGTTGAACGTGCTATTGATGGTGTATTAAATTGCATTGAATGTATTCGCAATGATCATGGTACTGAAATACCAATGGGAATTAACCCCGCATCTGAACACCGCATGGCCTTTACACAGAGCGAACCCATTGGCGTTGTGGTTGCTGTAAGTGCTTTTAATCACCCATTGAATCTAATTGTCCATCAGGTTGGCCCTGCTGTTGCAACAGGCTGTCCGGTTATAATAAAACCCGCCGAAGATACGCCTATAAGTTGTTATCGTTTTATTTCTATTCTGCGCCAGGCTGGCTTGCCAGACGAATGGTGTCAGGCACTGGTAGTTTCAGATTTAGAAGTCGCAACCAAACTGGTAACAGATAAACGGGTAGGTTTTTTCAGCTTTATTGGCAGCGCCAATGTTGGCTGGATGTTACGTAGCAAACTCGCTCCAGGCGCACGCTGTGCGCTTGAACACGGCGGTGTTGCACCGGTTATCGTTGAAAAAGATGCAGAGCTGGTCGAAGCACTGCCACTGTTGGCAAAAGGTGGTTTTTATCATGCCGGCCAGGTTTGTGTATCGGTTCAGCGCGTGTTTTGTCATAAAGACATTGTAAAACTGGTTGCAAGCAACCTGGCAGACATAGCAAAAAAATTAATTGTGGGTGACCCAACCAAAGCTGAAACTGAAGTCGGCCCACTTATTCGCAAACATGAAATCGAACGTGTTCACGAATGGGTGACACAGGCAGTTGATGACGGAGCAGAATTACTTAGCGGAGGAAAAATTATAGGCAACTGTTATCAACCTACGGTTTTACTGAACCCACCAGACGATTCAATAGTTTCTCAAAAAGAAATTTTTGGCCCGGTAATTTGTGTTTATAGCTTTGATAAAATTGATGATGCGTTAAAAAGAGCAAACGCCTTACCTTACGCCTTTCAGGCCAGTGTGTTTACAAAAAATATTGATAATGCATTGCATGCATATAAAAATCTCGATGCAAGTGCGGTTATGGTAAACGACCATACGGCTTTTCGGGTAGACTGGATGCCATTTGCAGGCTTAAAGCAGTCCGGCCTGGGTGTGGGCGGTATTCCACATACCTATCACGATATGCAGATAAAAAAAATGATGGTAATAAAATCGAGTAAGATTTAAATGCAACTAATTTAGTAACAACTTCTGTACGTCCTTATAACTTTGCTGCGCAAAATGAACAGCATCTTCAATAATTTTATCAGCCTGCTCCGGATCAAAACCGGCAGATTGCCAGTCATCATCCGTTAACATAGCCGCATCGGTTTCTTCAATATGAACAGAGTTTAATTCAGTCATAACTGCAATTGTGTTTGCAATTTTAACAATGGCACTTTCCTGTAAATATTTATCTGCACCAGAAAGATCATGATGTGATTTAATGACTTCAACCAGCATCGGTGTTAAATGCCAGCTATCAGCAAGTGCTGCACCCACCATTGCGTGGTCAAACCCTAAAAGTTCCTGTTCTACCATAAACAGTTCAGTCTCTTCGGTATCATCAAGCACATATTCAAGTGACTGGCGTGATAAGTCCGGTAAGGCACGGAATAAAACCAGTTGACCAATATCATGTAATAAACCGGTAACAAACAGACTTTCGGCGGAAGCCAGCTTTACTAACGAGCCAAGGTAACGGGAAATAATTGCACAATAAATACTGTGCATCCAGAAGTCTTCCATGCTGACCAGTTCGTTCGGGATACCATCAAACGTCTCTACAGCGGATGTTGCCAGCGCAATATCACGAATACGCTCCGTACCAATGATTGTTGCCGCTTTTGCAACCGAATCAATTTCCTTGCTAATACCATAGGCCGGGCTGTTTGCCATGCGTAAGACCCGAATGGTCAGGCCAGGATCCTGACTAATAACTTCGGCAACTTCGTTAATACTACAGTTTTCATCATTAACCATTGCGTTTACACGCACAAATACACCTGGCAGAGAAACAACATCGTTAATGTTTTTTACCAGTTCCTTCAATGATAGTTCAGCCACAAAAAAATCCTTATAAATTGGTTACTATATGAACAAAGTATATATCGTATTTGGCTTTACTCAAGAAAATGCGGTCTATTTGGCATTTCTATCTGCAATTTAGCGTTATAGTGAACGACAAATAAAACCATGATAAATACAGGGATTGTATGTCACTTCTACACTTATTCAAGTTTACTTCTGTCACTTTTCTGAGCTCAGTCGAAACAGCCGATAAATGCCGTAAAGAACTCGAAACGCTGCTTATTTACAACAACAAAGTCGAAATTGATTTTAGCAATGTGTATGTTACTGCGGGTTTCCTCA
>JALTLP010000255.1 GCA_027001895.1 Chromatiales bacterium
GTACTGGTAAAAGCGCTGCTGACCCATCCGATGGAAACAGGTCGGCGTAAAAACAAAAAAACAGGTAAGAAAGTCCCTGCTCACTTTATTCAGGAAGTTAACTGTACTCACAACGGTAAAACCGTGATGACAGCTGAATGGGGCGGAGCGGTTTCTAAAAACCCTTACCTTTCTTACAAATTCGGTGGCGGTAAAGCCGGTGATACTATCGGTATCGCATGGGTTGACAACACCGGTAAGAAAGATTCTGTTGAAACTAAGGTTAAATAACATCTGTTGAGGATGATAGGAGTAATTAAAATGAAAAGACTACTCATTACAGCAACAGCAATTTCCCTTTTAGGGTTGCCTTTGCTGGCAAATGCATCACCCAAGCAGGATTTGGAGCAATTCCGCGCTTACTTCTTTAAGAAGTTTCCTGGTGTAAAATTACAGGAATTTAGCAACGGTATTTATGCTATCGATCCGGTTCGTCGTGATGAATGGCAAAATATTGAGGAATTCCCTCCTTATGAAGCCGGTATCGATGCAGGTAAGGCATTATTCAAGAAATACGGCCTTGCAAAATGCTTCAAAAATGGCGGTAAAGGTATTAAACAAAACTACCCTTACTTCGATAGCAAAAGCGGTAAAGTGCATACCCTGGTTGCCGATATTCAGGCTTGTATCGTTAAAAACGGACACAAGCCTATTGGCCTGAAAAAGGGTAAAATGGCCGGTATCGCAGCCTACATGGCATACACTTCACGTGGTAAAGTACAAAATGTTGTTGTACCCAACGACAAGCGTGCTTTAAAAATCTATAACCGTGGTAAAACACACTTCTACGCAAAACGCGGTCAGTTAAACTTTTCATGTGCAGATTGCCACATGTATAGCTCTGGCCAAATGGCGCGTGGTAACCTGTTAAGCCCGGCTTTAGGTCACACATCACACTTCCCTGTATGGCGTCGTAAATGGGCCAAGAAAACCTTTAAGAAGAAAGGTAAAGTTGGACCATTTGGTGGCTTCGGTACAATCGAACGTCGTTACGGCGGTTGTAACAAGCAGGTTCGTGCTAAAGTGTTAAACAAAGGTAAGAAGTGGAAAAAGAAACAGCATCCTGAGTATGTTGCTCTGGAATACTTCCACACTTACATGAGCAACGGTATTAAACTTAACGGCCCAGCAGTTCGCCAGTAAGTTTCTCAATCCTTCTCATCAAAAGCCCGGCCCATTTTGGTCCGGGCTTTTTTTTTAGTGCAAGTTATATTGGAAATATTACTTGCACTTATGCAGCAGTTTACTGCTGCGAGTGTCCATTAAATAAACCCAGGGCTTATTATTACTTTACGGAGACTTATACAAAGCCTGGTGCACTCTTACTTTACTTGCACTTATGCAGCAGTTTACTGCTGCGAGTGTCCATTAAATAAACCCAGGGCTTATTATTAATTTACGGAGACTTATGCAACACACAACCCACACCAAAACAAATATTTCATCTTTATACCCGTTATTTTTTCAAATATCCCAATTAACTCTCAAAACTTTCTACCCATTCAATCAATGTTTGTTATAAACTTGTAGCAAATTAATACATTTAAAAGGAATTCTAATATGATGTTCTCTTACAGAACCCGACACATCACTGCGATGGCGTTGCTCGCATTTACCAGCCAGGCAACTTTCGCGGCTACAACACTAAAGACGGATAAACAGAAATACAGTTACGCCATTGGCGTTAAAGTCGCTAATAATCTGAAAAGCCAGGGTATTGAGCTTGACCCCCAAAGCCTCTCAGCTGCCATCAGCGATGTGCTCAGTGGTAAAAAACTACAGGCCAGTGAAAAGGAATTAAATGCTGCTTTAAACTCTTTGCTGCAAAAAAACAAGGCAAAAAAAGACGCTCAGGCACAGGCCGCCCTGGAAGCAGGCAAAAAATTTCTTGCTGCTAATAAAAAGAAAAAAGGTGTTATCACTTTACCGAATGGTATGCAGTATAAAATTATTAAAAGTGCCAACGGAAAGAAACCTAAAAGCTCCGATACTATTGTAGCCAATTATGAAGGCAAGCTACTAAACGGAAAGGTTTTTGACAGTTCTTATAAGCGCGGTTCACCGGCAACTTTTCCGGTTAATGCCGTTATCAAGGGCTGGCAAAAAATTATTCCAATGATGCCGGTTGGCTCAACATGGGAAGTGGTGATTCCACCCAGTCTGGCGTACGGCTCTCACGGTGCAGGTCGCGATATAGGCCCAAATGAAACGCTGATTTTCAAAATTGAGCTGGTTTCCATTAAATCATAACAGCTCAAAACACCGCAAAAAACCGGCTATCGTTGCCGGTTTTTTTGTACTTAAATAACTCAGCTAATAAACCAGGTTTAACATCACCATCATGACTATCAGGAATAATATCGTCATAATACCACCCGCTTTCATAAAGTCTGGCACACGGTAACCCCCCGGCCCCATAATAAGTGCGTTAACCTGGTGAGTCGGGATTAGAAATGAATTGGACGTTGCGATAGCCACAGTTAATGCAAACATGGCTGGATCAGCGCCTGCTCCAATTGCAATATTTACTGCCAAAGGTACAAGCAATACCGTTGCACCCACGTTCGACATAACCAGCGTAAAGAATGTTGCCAATACGGCAACGGCCAGCTGAATAACCCAGATTGGCATATCACCAAGAACTGACAAGGTTTGATCTGCAATCCATTTTGCTGTGCCGGTTGTTTCCACCGCATAACCCAGTGGTATCAAACTTGCCAGCAGGAAGACTGTCTTCCAGCTAATAGCCTCATAGGCTTCTTCAACACTCAAAACACCCGATAAGATCATTCCGGTCGCACCGGATAATAAAGCGACCGACAAACGCAAATCAGTAAACAGAACAAGTACCAGTGCCAGAGCAAAAAATATTCCGGCGTGTATCACCTTGTGAGGACGCACTTCTTCATGCGGATATTCTGTCGTAACAATAACAAAGTCTTTGTCACCTTCAAGGCGAGCCAATGCATCCCAGGTTGTATGTACCACGAGGGTATCCCCCGCTTCAAATGGAATTGCTCGAATATTTTCACCTTCCTGCCTGGTTTCGCCACCACGGTGTAAAGCAACCATTGCTATCCCGTATTTCTTACGCAGCCAGATATCAATGGCCGATTTACCGATGAGCGATGAGCCTGGCGGAATAACCACTTCGGCAATACCGGCTTTGGTAGAAGCCAGATGTTCAGAGAATGTTTGCAGACTTTTGCGCTGGATTAAACCAAACTCTTCGACAAAATTAGTTACCTGACGTGGTGAAGCCAGAATACCCAGTACTGTGTTGGCACGAATTTCTACTTCCCGTGACAAACTACCCGGACCAATCCGAAGATCCTTAGCGGTGCGGTACATAGCAATAATTCGAATATGGGATTTGTGTTCGATATCACCCAGTTCTACCCCCACAAGTGGGCTGTCTGGCGGTACAACCACCTCGAATAA
>JALTLP010000256.1 GCA_027001895.1 Chromatiales bacterium
GCTGCCCAACCGCCGGTTATTTCACGTTTTAATTTACTTTCCTGTATGTCTTCAAATTTAATTTTTTCATAACGCTCTTCAGGTGAATACAAAACACCACCCATATAAGTGTAAATAAATTGTGACTGATCCACTTCTGAAACCTGGGTACGTTGCAACTGGTAATAAGTATTGCCACGCCAGTTTTTATTTGAAACATTATTGACGGTGTGTTTTACATCTACCTTATGACTACCGCGATAAAAAGTGTAGGTCTTGGTAAACTGAATACCTTCCGGGCTTTGCCAGTAAAGATTAACATCCATAGTTTCTTTTGATTCATCCAGCACATAGTTGGTCTGTTCCGCCTTGTAAACAGTTAAATGATTCGGCGCAGCAATATAGGAACTCGCATCCGGTTTTTTGCCGGTAAAACCACTTTGTGCAACAAACACGCGTGGCAGCTTTTCGTCCATTAATAAAAACGGGTTGTCTGGTTCATGAAGTTTGGTTGGGTAATCAAGCAATTTCACCTGACGAACATCGCCACCTGCGGTGTTAATTGTAATATCCATAACATCGGTAACAACATGAATGGCCTGGGCTTGCCTGAACAACTCGTCAGAGGTTTGTGATGGAACGGATGATGCTGTTTTATCTGATTGTGACGTGGTTTCGGCAACTGGGATTTCATCCTGAGCCGAAGAGGTTGTCGCTGTAGATTTAGCAGAGCCTGTAACGGTTTTAGTCGGCGCGCTTGCTGTTGGCGTTTGTTCAGGCTGGTGATCTTTCTGCCAGGCATCGAACATTAAAAACATAATAAATGCCAGCGCTACGAATAACAGTAACCGTTGTTGTTCCATATTTTTTTACAACCTTCTAATTCTTAAATTCTGTATCTTAAATTTTAATTATCTTTATCTGCGTTTATACCGGACTGTTTTTCAGGAACCGGATCCACACCACCTTCACTAAAAGGGTGACAACGACATAATCTTTTTGTCGCCAGCCAACCCCCTTTGGATAAGCCATGCACTTTAATTGCTTGCTCGGCATAGCTCGAACAGCTCGGATAAAACCGACAACGCGGCCCAAGCAGCGGACTGATGGCATAGCGATAAATTCTTATAATTAATAAGAAAGGGTATTGAATTGCTTTGCTAAATGTTGCCATTGCTGTTCGAGTACCGACCTTATCTGTTCAGAGCTTGCTTTGTTTGCGGCCGCTTTTGCCAGCACCACAATATCTAAACCTGCTAATTGTACCTTATGTAGGCGAAAACTTTCTCGTACAATTCGTTTAAATCTGTTTCGCCGTACCGCCAGCCGGATATTTTTTTTTGCCACTGCCAGACCCAGTCGGGCAGTCTGCGAGTTATTTTGTCGAACCAGTATTAACAAATAAGCGTGATGTCGCTTATAGGGTTTTTCGAAAACGGTATTAAATTGTTTGGCGGTGAGGAGCCGGTTGGCCCGAGTAAAAGACCCTGTTCTGGTTTGATTCATCTCAGCAGCCGATGGCTGATTTAAACAGGGCTTACCCACACGCTTATCCGAAACGGACATTGGAGGGTATTACTCTAAAAATTTATGCGCTTAAACGTTTACGACCTTTTGCGCGACGAGCGTTAATAATTGCGCGACCACTGCGAGTTGCCATACGAGCACGAAAGCCATGACGGCGAGCCCGTTTTAAAGTACTTGGTTGAAAGGTACGTTTCATTTGTATATCACCCGTTAAAAATCAGTAAGTTATTGACGCCCGAATTCATCGGGGTATTCGTCAAAAAAGGCTCGCAAGGTTACTGTTTATAAGCACTTATGTCAACCAAATACGGGCAATTATAGGCTTAAATATCAGTAATAATAACTGTGGATAACTTTTTGCTGCGGTGTTACATTTAGCCCTTTAGCGACCGACGACAAAATACCACCGCTACAGCGGCAGATAATAATCTTGGCATCAGGTCGCACACCTAACGCTTTAAAAATTAAAAGAATTTCCTTTTGGGGGATGTGTTGCAATCACTTTGGGATCAGTGTCTTGACCGCTTAGAGGGCGAGTTGTCACCTCAGCAGTTTAATACCTGGATTCGTCCACTGCATTTCGTGCTGGATAATGACGATGCGCGCCTGCTGGCGCCCAATAGTTTCGTACTCGACTCTGTAAATGACCAGTTTATCAGCCGTATTAACGAAATAATTTCACAGCTCGATTCCAGCTTTCCGGCACCGATAAAAATTGAAGTGGGTAGCCACGAAGTCGAAACCACCCAAAATCGCTCCCATTCAGCCACCCCGGTACAAAAGCAAACCAGCTCTTTTGAACGCAAGAACGGTTTAAACCCGAATTTTACTTTTGACTCTTTTGTTGAAGGCAAATCTAACCAGATGGGCCGCGCTGCCGCAACCCAGGTTTCGCAAAATCCAGGCACAGCCTACAACCCGTTATTTATTTATGGTGGGGTGGGTCTGGGCAAAACACACTTAATGCACGCTGTCGGTAACCTGATAAAAGATCATAACCCGGATGCCAATGTGGTTTACCTGCATTCAGAACGTTTTGTATCTGACATGGTAAAGTCTTTCCAACACAACACCATTAACGAATTTAAACGTTATTACCGCTCGGTTGATGCGCTGCTTATTGATGATATTCAGTTTTTTGCTGGCAAGGGGCGTTCCCAGGAAGAGCTTTTCCACACCTTCAATTCGCTACTTGAAGGGAACCAGCAAATAATTATGACTTGCGACCGTTACCCGAAGGAAATCGACGGTCTGGAAGAACGCCTTAAATCCCGCTTTGGCTGGGGTTTGACGGTCACCATCGAACCACCGGAGCTGGAAACCCGGGTGGCGATTTTAATGAGTAAAGCGCAGCAGTCCAATATCGACCTGCCTGAAGAGGTGGCCTTTTTTATTGGTGAACGAATTCGCTCTAATATTCGTGAGCTTGAAGGAGCTTTACGCAGAGTGATAGCGAACGCTCACTTCAGCAACAAACCCATTACCCTGGACTTTGCAAAAGATGCTTTACGTGACTTGCTGTCTTCACACGATAAAATGGTTTCGATAGAAAATATTCAAAAAACCGTAGCAGGCTATTTTAAAATTCGGGTTTCCGATATGCATTCCAAACGACGAACTCGCTCGGTTACCCGACCACGCCAACTCGCTATGGCGCTTTGCAAAGAGCTGACCAATCACAGCTATCCAGAAATTGGTGACGCTTTCGGGGGTCGTGACCATACCACTATTTTGCATGCCTGCCGGAAGGTAGAAGAACTAAAAGAAACAGACCCAAGAATAAACGAGGATTATAGAAACTTATTACGAACTCTTAGCACCTGATTTTTATTAACACTTATTCCTTATATATAGGGCATAAGCTGGTGATAAAAACTGGGATTAACTCGAAGAAGCTGTGGATAAGTATTTAAAAGCTAAAGCTGGATACTTAACCACATTTTATCCACAGCTAATGTAGTAG
>JALTLP010000257.1 GCA_027001895.1 Chromatiales bacterium
CTTTACAGGAGTGAAGTTATTTTTTTAATTCCCCCTCCCTTTACGGGAGGGGGTTAGGGGGAGGGCTTGTTATTAAATTTCAACCCTACCCAAACTCTAACTTAAAAAGAACAGTAATATATAATAATTTAAAATAAGATTGCTTTGTCGTTACATTCCTAGCAAAGACATTCTTCTATTTTATATATTTTTTATCCAGCCCTGATTCTGCGCATAGCTTCGGTAAATATTTTGTACAAATACCATGACTAAACTTTGATTTGGTATGTTGTGCTACATACGCATCGAGGCGTTTCCATGCCCCTTCATCATCTCGCACGCTATTGCAATAAGAATAGATTGGTATAATCCCTTCCAGCCTTTTTATTTCGGAAATTGCTTGTTCCCGTTCCAGCTCGGCCTGTTTACGCCGGGTAATATTACGCGACAACATGATAAAGGTGCCAGATGAAGCATCGTTTTCTTCCTTGCTGGTGGATAGTTCAAACCATTGTTCACCAACAGCGGTATCAATAAGAATTTGCTGGCTGTGAGAGCGGGCCTTGTTATCGGCCTCGCGGATGGCAGCCATTATCTGTGTCGCTGCATTAGGCGGTAACATCTCGGAAACATTTTTACCCAGCAACAACTCTTTGCTTGAGTAGTTCTTCGTTAGTCATAAACTACCTGTACTTTATCTTCACCGTTTAGTTCTTCAAGCCGGTGTAATAGTTCGTCAGTTGGGTGTACCCGCCATTGTTCTCCCAATCCCAGCCTTGCTGTTGCTTTTGGTTGCTTATAGCTTATTACCACTTCACAACTCCCCTGCTGGAAAGGTTGTAAGATATTTTTCAGGTCGTTAATCATTCCGTTGTGTAATTGTGTGTTTTCCATATTAATTAATATATGTTTTGCAAAATGTTCCCTGGCCTGTTCAATGCTGTACAGGTTGTTACAACTCATACGCACACCGCCACTGTAGTCGTCGTGACTGACTTCGCCTTCTATTACTACTATTTTGTCCTTGGCGATTAAGTGATTATACATTTCGAAACCTTCGCTAAACATAACCACATCGATACGTGCACTGCGATCATCAAGCGTAAGAATAGCCATCTTGCCACGGCGTGTGTTAATAACACGTATGGCTATTATTAAACCGGCAGCGAGTACGGTTCGTTTGGCAGGCCTTAGGTTGATAATCCTGTCGGTAACAATTTCTTTTAATTCGGGCAGGTATTGTTCTACCGGGTGGCCGGTTAAGTACAAACCCAACGTTTGCTTTTCGCAGGCAAGACGTTGCTGATCACTCCAGTCTTTTTGTATTTCATACTGGCTGTCGTCTACATTAACTGACTGACTGACACCAAACATATCGTTTTGACCAACAGCAATATTAGAACTGTGTTGTTCTGCAATTTTTATTGCTTTGGGTAAACTTGCCAGTAAGGTTGCGCGATTTTGTTTAAACACATCCAGTGCACCGGCCATTATAAGTGCGTCCAGCGTTCTGCGGTTTACTTTTTTACCGTCGATACGCTGACAAAAGTCAAACAGATTTTTAAACTCACCGTCTGCCTCTTTGGCTTTTATCACATCTTCTATTGCAGCTTCACCGACACCTTTTATTGCACCCAGGCCGTATATAATTGTTTTTGTATCGTATGCAGAAAATTTAAACTTGCACTCATTCACATTGGGTGGGTTTACCTCAAGCTGCATTGTTAAACATTCGTCTATCAAAGTAACAACTTTGTCGGTGTTATCCATATCGGCCGATAATACTGCTGCCATAAAGTAAGCCGGGTAATGCGCCTTTAACCAGGCGGTTTGATAAGACACCAATGCATAGGCCGCCGAGTGCGATTTATTAAAACCGTAACCGGCAAACTTTTCCATTAAGTCAAAAATATAAGTTGCGGTTTTTTCTTCTACGCCGCGTTCAACCGCACCTTCGGTGAAGGTAATGCGCTGCTTGGCCATTTCTTCAGGTTTTTTCTTACCCATAGCACGACGCAGTAAATCCGCACCACCTAAACTGTAACCGGCCAGCACCTGGGCAATTTGCATTACCTGTTCCTGGTATAAAATAACACCGTAGGTCGGGCTTAAGATGGGTTCAAGATCCGGGTGGGGATAAACAACTTCTGCGCGACCATGTTTACGGTTAATAAAGTCGTCCACCATGCCCGACTGCAATGGCCCCGGCCGGAACAGGGCAACCAGTGCGATAATGTCTTCGAAGTTATCCGGTTGCAGGCGTTTGATTAAGTCTTTCATACCACTGGATTCCAACTGGAATACCGCGGTGGTTTCTGCGGCTTTTAACAGGTCAAATGTTTTTTCATCGTCCAGTGGGATAGATTCAATATCTATCGGTGGCAGGTTGTTATTTTGTTTGTCTGCATTTACAGCCAACACTGCCCAGTTAATAATGGTGAGTGTTCTAAGCCCTAAAAAGTCAAACTTAACCAGGCCAATGGCTTCAACGTCGTCTTTATCAAACTGGGTAACAATGCTATCACTGCCCTGTTCACAATACAGTGGCGTAAAGTCCGTTAGGGTTGACGGTGCAATAACAACCCCGCCGGCATGTTTACCGGCATTACGTGATATTCCTTCGAGTGACTTTGCCATATCAATAAGTTCAGCCACTTGCTCGTCTTCATCGTATAAAGCTTGTAACTGTTCTTCCTGCGCCATGGCTTTGTCGAGGGTAATACCAATTTCAAATGGGATTAACTTTGCAATACGATCAACAAAACCATAAGGGTGGCCCATTACCCGCCCTACATCACGGATAACCGCCTTGGCAGCCATTGAGCCGTAGGTAATAATTTGAGATACCTTGTCACGACCATAATGTTCTGCAACATATTCAATAACGCGATCACGTCCTTCCATGCAGAAGTCGACATCGAAATCGGGCATGGAAACACGTTCCGGGTTTAAGAAACGTTCGAACAGCAGTTCGTACTTGATTGGGTCGAGATCGGTAATGGTGAGTGCATAAGCGACAATGGAACCCGCACCGGAACCCCGGCCCGGCCCCACGGGAATACCATTCTCCTTAGACCAGCGAATAAAGTCGGCCACTATCAGGAAGTAACCTGGGAAGTCCATATTAATAATGACATCCAGCTCTGTCTTTAAACGCTCGCGATACTGTTGGGCTATTTTTTCATCGCCTTCTGCTGGCAGAATTTTTTCTAAACGTTTTTCTAAACCTTTTTCTGACTCCACTCGCAGGTAATCACCAATGGTCATGCCTTCGGGTATCGGGTAATCCGGTAAATAATTTTTGCCAAACTCAAACTCGACATTACAGCGTTTGGCAATTTCAACGGTGTTTTGAATGGCTTCGGGTAAATCCGAAAACAGTTCTATCATTTCATCGGCGGAACGAAAATATTGCTGCTCGCTGTAATCTTTGGGGCGACGTGGGTCATCGAGTACCCGCCCTTCTGAAATACATACCCTGGCTTC
>JALTLP010000258.1 GCA_027001895.1 Chromatiales bacterium
CGACACCCTGAGTTGTTCCAGTTGTAAATGAAGTTCTTTTATTCCTTCAACATAGGCATAAGCACCCTGTTCATTCGAACCACCATAAGGAACAACATAAGGCCTGTAACCGGCGGATACAAGTTTGTTATAAAGTTCGGGAATGTCTTCACCTTTCCTGTTTTCGCCAGCCCAGTGTATTTTACAACCGAGCAGTTTATCCAGTAACAAATTCCCCTGTGGAGATCGCGGCTCTTCACCACCAAGTAAAAGGTGACACTGTAATCCCAGCCTTGCAGCAGCCGCTGCCGTCTGACGGCAATGGTTGGACTGTATTGCACCGGCAGTAATGATAGTATCGGCACCTTGTGCAACTGCATCACCAAGAATATATTCAAGCTTTCTGGTTTTATTACCACCCAGTGCAAGACCACTGTTGTCATCACGCTTGATATATATTGTCGGGCCGCCGAGTATGCGCCCAAGATTCGCCAGTTTTTCAACCGGTGTCGGGAAAAATCCAAGAGATTGTTTGGGCAGGCCGGATGTATTCATGGTGTTTTATAGTAACACATAAATTACCGGGCGGTGTACGCTCAGGAATTGGCTGAAAACCTGTCTTCTATTGTTTTTATTTTTGCTATTAATTCATCCACCGGCAGTGCTTTTGAAAACAGGTAACCCTGAGCAACATCACAACCCAGATTTTCAAGCATCCTGAGTGTTTCCAGATTCTCTACCCCTTCTGCAACAACCGAGTAATCAAAACTGTGCACCAGGTTGATAACAGACTTTACGATACTTGCATCACTTTCATTATTAACCATGTCAAAAACAAAGGACTTGTCTATTTTAACTTCTGATACGGGCAGTCTTTTAAGATAACTTAATGATGAATAACCGGTACCAAAATCATCTATCGAAAATCTGAGCTTCTGCATATTTTCGTCGGACATTATTTCTATAACCTGTTCCGGGTTATACATAATCGCACTTTCAGTTATTTCAGTCTTTATACCGTCGGTATGCATCTGATATTTATCACACAAACCTGCTACATATTCTGGTAAATCCGGGTTTGATAAATTTCTTGCCGATAAGTTTATCGCTATCTGTAAATCTATTCCTGCGTCCTGCCATTGCCGCCACTGTTTAAATGCCTGCTCCATGATCCAGTCACTCAGTTTATCAATTAGCCCGGAGTTTTCTGCAATCGGAATAAACTGGTCAGGAAATATCAGCCCCAGTTCTGGATGATACCAGCGTATTAACGCTTCAACCGATGTTACCCTGTTTTCTGTCAGTGATACTTTTGGCTGGTAGTGCAGTTCAAGCTGTTCGGTATCCAGTGCAGTTTGCAAATAGTCCATTAAAGATAAGCGTAACGGCGAGTACTTGTCGAAATCGGTTTTATAAACACAAATATTGCTCTTGTCTTTTTTTGCCTCGTACATAGCAACATCGGCAAGACGTACCAGTGCGGTATGTTCTTCTGCATGGATCGGATACATTGCAATACCGATACTTGCACCAATTTTTATTGAATGATCATCCAGTGCAAAGCTGGGGAGTAACTGTTCATGAATCTTGTTGGCAACTTTTACCGCATCGGCTTCATTAATATCCGGCAACACCATGGCAAATTCGTCACCCCCCAGTCGGCCAACCGTATCACTTTCACGAACAACTTCCGCCAGGCGTTGCGCGACATCCACCAGTAGCCTGTCACCTTCAGGGTGTCCGAGAGTATCGTTTACTTCCTTGAAATTATTCAGGTCCATAATAAAAACTGCAAAACTGGTACCGGTTCGTTGTGAGTGGGAAATTGTTTGCTGTAATTGTTCTGTCACCAGCACTCTGTTAGGTAAACCTGTTAATGGATCATGCATGGCCTCGTGCGCGATCTTGCTATTTAAAATTTGTAATTCCTGGGTACGTTCATGAACCCGTTCTTCGAGTGATTCATTTAAATCTGACAGTTCCTGCATAACCAGGTTACGTGAAGCAATGGTTTTTTTAAGTTGTAGACGCATTTGATTAAATGAATCGGCCAGAACCGCCAGCTCACCCTGACCGGGAATCACGATTTGCTCATCAAACCTGAATTCTGCAATATCCTGAGTACCCCTGGTTAATATTTTAATTGGCCTGAATATTTTATACTTAAATAATAAAATAATCGTTATACCCACAAACAGGCCAACAGCAATAGCAACTGCAATAATTTCAAACATATTCCGCCTGGCAAGTGCTTCATAAGGTGTCCGGTCAATCCCGACCCAGGCATAAGCAAGCTTTTTTCCTTCAAAGATAACCGGCGTTTCAAAAAACAGAATATTTCGGTTGTTTTTCAGTTGCTCAACAACTGGTTGTATATCTACACTGTCTTCCGCCAGCTTAATCTGGCTGATATACCGGTTTTTAAAATCAAGATAATGCGTTAACGGTATTTTTTCTTCGTTAACAACCGTTGCAAAAACAATATCTTTCTGCTTGCTAGTGAATTCTGCATGGCTATTTAATGTAACATCATCATATAAAAGCAATGGCTCGACGCTTACAGATGCAAGTAATTCAGCAATGGATTCACCGCGTGCCTGCAAAGCTTTATTCACCACCCGCACTTCATTGTTATACTGAAATACAGCATTGGCTCCCATTGCCAATAATATAATTGCAGAAATAAGAGTAAAAAACTGTGTTGAAAGACTTCTGGAATTTTTCAAGCTAAATCCATTTACTTTAATCTGGATATACCATAGTCATTGCCATATACATCGACAATAATTTTTCTATGCCCATTGAAATCCGGGTCTGTTGCAGGAACCAGTGCATCCAGATTTGCCTGCTTCAATACTGTTTTTCCTGCATCGTTATATTGCATGGCAATCAGTTCATTTTTTATGGTTTGTTTCATATTGTCCGGCAAGCTATTTCTGATCGCCCAGGGTAAATGAACCATGGGTTTTGTTTTTGCCAGAAATTTTAACTGTGAAATATCTATGCGTTTGCGTACATTATCCAGTTGCATAACAACATCACCGGAGCCTGATGCATCTGCACGCCTGAAAAATGTTGAGATAATTGTGTTTGGAGGATTAATAGCAAATTTTTCAATGTAATCACCTGCCTGTAAACCACCCTGTCGCAACAACCAGGTGGCGGCTATATAACTTTGCATTGCCCGCCGACTGCCACCAAACAAAACCGTTTTACCCTTTAAACCGGAAATACTGTTAATACCACTGTCACGGCGTACAATAATGGAACCTGCAATGGTTGATTTACCCAGTTCCTTGTTGACGGCAAACACATCGTAGTCATAGTGCAGATGAGAAACGATATAGTGATACTGGTTAAAGTGAACAATATCGTATTGCCCGGCCTTAACATTATTCCAGAAATGCCTAAATGACTTAGCCGTTTGCAAAATAACCTTATACCCGGTTATTTCCGTGAGATAAGCCGCCATCGGTGAAAATAGCCGGTAGGTTAACCTGACATTACGCCTTGGAAAAATACCCAGGGTAATGGGCTTTTCGGCTGCAGATAACCGCCCCGCCGTGAATAACGGGGCCATTGTTGCCAGGCTAAGGGCTAAAAAATTACGACGCTTCATATTTAGCGGTCCTGCAGTTGTTTTACTCTTTATATATCGTGATATATCGTGCATGACAGCAGCCAACTTTAATTAATCTCCTGCGCGACACGCAGACCAGAACCAATATTCCAATTTTGTAACAAATTTTTTAAATACCCACATGATTATAAAGGATTAAAAGAATTAACGGCATAGCAGTTGGGGCTTTAGCTCAGATCGACGATCTGTGAATAAATATGGATATAGGCGCTTTTTGTTGTCCACCTGGCCAGTAGAAAACACATGCGATTTCCACACACCTAAAAAAAACCGGCAAGCCTGAAAGGCTTGCCGGTTTAAATTCAGGGAAATCTTTTAATTAATAAACGATTGTACGTGCAAGAAAAATCATTGCCAGGAAAAAACCGAACAAGGTAATCATTAGCATGGTTAATGTACGTTTTACTGAAGAATCCTGGATATTTGCATCTGAACTCATAGAACACCTCTTATAAGTAATTGAATTTCAGGCAAGTTCTGCCCGCTAAAATGTAAATTTTAGTTTACAATTTCAGTCAGGTATTAGCTATTCGAGAGTACTGATAGGCCAATAAGATAATTTATAAGCCTGATACCCACAGATTGTGTACCTGAACATCCGTGATAAATAAATTCTGTAAAAACACGCCGGGTTACTATGCTGCCAGGGAAATTTAAAATACTATTAAGCCTGTATTCTGAATGATAATCGCGGCTCACAGGGTGAAACTTTATGAAAAAAATAAAGAATGAAACGGAACTGGTAAAAGGCGCAATTAATACCGGTGTAAAATTTGCCGAACTCCGCGGTGCCGCAATATTCGAGCCTACCGATTCACAAAGCGAAAAAATTCTTTATATCTACCGCTTACTGGTACACGACAAACTGATACAACCCTTACCCGAAGACCAGGTTTCGCAAAAAGCGATGCGGCACAAACTGGCTATCTGGTATGCAAAGCAATTACCCAAAGACCATCCGTTATTAAAATAACTACTGAGTGACGTACATTTCTTTATTATCTGAAAGACGTGTCCAGCCTTTTATTATCCGATATATCACCCAGATAGTATTAGCCAGCAAAATAAAATAACCCACAACAAATATCACTGTAGCGATACCAATAACTGTCCATAAAAGGCTGAACCAGAAAGTTTTAATCTGCCAGCGAAAATGCGATTCCAGCCAGGTACCCCGTACATCATCTTTTTTTACGTAATTAATAATAACCCCGATAATAAAGGTGATACCAATAAAAAAGGCAGCGACCTGCATAGCATAAACAAATGTTGCCATGGTCTTATTGGATTGTTCCTGTTCTGCGTCTGCATGGGTTGTAATACCGGTTTCAGAAAGGCTGTTTGTCTGGTTCATTTTTAATTCCTTTTTTTATAATAATGACGTTTGTTATACGCGAATAAAAAAATAAATCAACTTAACAGGTACTTAACCAGCATAGCCGAAGACATTATGACCACTAAAACACGCAAATAAACTGGTTTTATTTTAATCAGGCAATGCGAACCCAGCCAGGCGCCAATCAACTGGCCGAGCATCATCACCATTGCCACTTGCCAGACATACTGACCTACAGCAATAAAAACGATAAAGGCTGCAATATTAGAAGAAAAATTTAATGCCTTTGCCCGAGCCGTTGCCTCGATAAACCCCATGCCACGTAAGAAAGCATTCGCTGTAGAAAAAAACGAACCTGTGCCCGGCCCAAACATGCCGTCATAACAACCAATAAAGGGGACAACAGTATACTGAAATGCTTTTTCTGATATTCTGGGTTTATGACTCGTTTCATGGCTTTGTGGCGCAACGATAAAATAAGCCACAATAATAAAAAGCACAAACGGCACAATATAAGACAGAAAGTGCACATCTATCCATTGAACAATAACTGCACCCAGCGCTGAACCAATAAATGAAAACAGCATCAGGAATTTAACATGCGGCCAGCTTATTTTTTTATGGCGAAACATCATGTAGCTGGACATTGCCGTACCAATACTACCCTGTAATTTATTGGTGCCAAGTGATGCCAGTGGCGGCACACCACTAATTAATAGCGCAGGTAATGTTAACAGCCCACCGCCACCGGCCAGTGTGTCTATTAAACCAGCCACAAGTGCAATGGCAAACAGGAATATATCAATGCTAAGTATACTAAAGTCCAGAGTTCAGCCCTTCTATTGTAATATTTATGCTTTCAGCACCGCATTATATACCTTATTATAATGGCATATGACAAACACTCATAAAGGCCTGCTTGCTGTTCATTCGTCAGTTGTTATTTTCGGATTAACAGCCCTGTTCTCCAAACTTGTTACTCTGACAGCGCTGGAAATATCCATGCTACGCAGTATTTTTGCGGCCATTGTTATTGCAGTGTTGATGCTATGGAACAGACAGTCACTGCAACTGTCTGCTAAAAAGGATTATGCCATTGCAGGCTTACTTGGAATACTGCTGGCAACGCACTGGGTTACTTATTTCCATGCCATGCAGGTTGCAACAATTGCTGTTGGTGTTATTGCCCTTTATACCTTCCCGATTATTACGGTTTTTCTTGAACCGCTGTTTCATGGTAACAGGCCACGGCTTAAAGATATTATCAGTGCGATATTTATGTTAATCGGGGTTTACCTGCTTACACCCGACTTTTCGGTTAACAACCAGACAACCCAGGGGATATTATGGGGCATACTTTCTGCTTTGTTATTTTCTTTGCGGAATATCATACAGGGGCATTATTTTACCAACTACTCAGCTCGACACAGTCTGTTTTACCAGACACTGGTTACGTTTATTGTGCTAATGCCATTTTCTTATACTGTTATTCCAGAAGTAACGGATTACCAGTGGTTGCAGTTAGTTGTGCTCGGTATATTTTTTACCGCTTTACCACATACATTGTTTGCATTTAGCCTGATAAACCTTAAAGCAAAAACAGCCAGCCTGGTTGCCTGCATACAGGTTGTTTATGCAACTTTCTTTGCAATACTCATTCTGAATGAATGGCCTGAACTGACCACAATAGCCGGTGGAATAATTATTATAAGTACTGCAATGTACGAATCATATACGACAGCCAGATCGTAGAACATGCTGATATATTAAATTATTTATCCTTGTTATTGTTTTTTGTCTTTTTTAAAGCCAACTGATTTATGCCGTTTTTTTCTGCCTTATTCTTCTTTTTCTTTAGCTTGTGGTTTTTACCCCTGAGCACAGGTTTGCCCAGCAAGATGATAGCCTGACCATCTGCACTTACATAAACATCGGCACCCCCCGGGTAGACATTAGCAGCAATCAACAACATAGATAAAATTAAAATATAACGTGTATTCATTATCTTCCTCGCGGATTTTAAGTATTTACCCATGATATTCTTCAAGTGACAGGCCAAAGGTTGTAATATAAACATGAACGGTTGCATCAATAATTCTTGCCTGAACAGTGACTAAATCTCCTTTCTTTAATGACTTATACTTTTCGCTGTTGGTATGCAGATCCAGGTCAAATTCTGCTTCAAACGGCAGTTCGTCATGGCTGTTGCTTTTACTATTGTAATGCAGATGCGCAATATATTTTTTATCTGTTTTACCCGAACTGTTTAGCAGAAAGACCGTATCTTCATTTGCCAGTCTGACGCTGTATACCCGGCCCTGCATTTGTTGCTTAATCCATTTTTTAACATCCTGTTTTGACAGATTCTTCATTACCATGTAATGAAAGCCGATATTTTCCAGTAACTGTTGTTTAACGCTATTGTACTGCTCCGGGTTTTGCAGAATACCCATAATTGATTCTGACAGTTTCTTTCTGAATGCAACATCATCATATTTAAAGATGCTCGACGGAACAGCAACCCACTGACCGGAATAAATATTACGTTTGCGTAGCTGCACAAATTTTATTTGTAAAACACCCTTTTCCAGACTAACAACAACCTTGTATTTATAATTCCCGGTCTTATCGTAAATAACGCCTGAAAGATAATTGTCCTTAACAACATTAAACTTCTCCATTTTTACCCGCATATCATTAAAGGCACCAATAACTGCCGGATAAACAGGCTTGTTACCATTATATTTAACAGCAGTGTATTGCGCGCGCGGTGCACATGCGCTTAACAGCAAGAGCAGCAGCAAGCTACGGGTTGCTAGAGAAAGAGCTTGTCGAAAATCCATTTGCATATCATGCTCATCCAGTGATTATCCTGTTCCTCAAGAATAATTCATTTTCTGTCTGATTAATGGTTATATAATAAGCGAAAAACCATTAAATTTTGATCCAGATCAATTAAATGCATCAGTGTGGCCGGTTATTGATCCAAAAATCCACTCAGCACGGCTTTTCTAAGTGTCGGCCTTAATCTCCTGCAGGCATTGTTCATAGTGATTATTAAGCTGAATCTGAATATCCGCAAGCAGTTCAGCAGGAATTTCTGTCTTTAGCGAACTGATATAATCCAGGTTACGAGCATGGTAACGGTTTATTGTATCCATAACCCGGCTAGCTGAAAGACTATAGTCCTCAGCCAGTAATTGCTGTTGTGTGTCATTATTAAGCAATTTAACATTTGCAGAACGTGGAACAAGTTTGCTTCTTCCATCACTTTCAAGCGTTGCTGTTAATGGCCCCGACTTCGTGTAGTCTTCTCCCTGATAACTGAACTGATCTCCAATTTTAACCTGCGAAAATTTCATCGACGAATAACCTTAGTTTCAAAATAATCGTTAACCTGCATTCAACATGGTATACAGGAACTGAGTATGTTCGGCAGCTTCACGTCCGAGACTTGTCAGATAACCACCATCAACCTGGGTAATAAATCCCTTATCAAATAAACGTTGTGCGGCTGTTATTTTATCAGGATCGGCCTGCTTGTGAATCTTGATTCCTTCCTGGCTGGTAGACAGGTCATACAGCATTAATACGTTCATTTCGGATATATTTTCTTGCGTAAAATTCATCTGTTTACCTCGAAGGTTCAGTTGCAACAGGATACAAACAAGCCATGCCTATTGTGCGCCGATACAGCCGGTTTTACAAATTCAGTCTGTTAAATTTTAGCTGCCTGACTTTCCGTAAAAATATTTTTGGCGATAAACCCTCACTATTTCGTGCATACTGTAAATTAATATAACAGCTTATTGCATCAACGATGTTTTCTTTTTGTGACGGAAAACGCTGAATAGCAAGTGCCTGTATTTCCAATGGCCCCGAATTTGCCTGCAAATTCAACCCTGACTTTTCAAGCCTGGCCAGCAGACGCTGATATTCACGTTTAACCGGATCTTTTATTCTGCGAGCAAGCATAAACCAGTAGACACTTAGCAATATAATAATAAACAGTCCCAGGCCTATCATCATACTGACCAGATATTTCAGCTCTGAAGATAAGCCCAGCAATTGCATGATCGATTTTTGCTTAAGCGAGTCAAAACCAACAACCCATTGGTTCCAGAAATAAATCATGTTGTCGATATTGTCTGACATGTAGGTCAGACTGTCTTTAAGAAAATGTTGATTATAACCAGCCAGCTTTGGCAAGTTCAGGTTTTTAAAAGCCAGTTGCCGTGCCTGCCGGTTTAGTATATCCGCCCTGATGCGTTCTGGAGAAATAGCAGCCGTAGGATCAACCCGTGTCCAGCCCTTGCTTTCCAGCCAGACCTCAGCCCAGGCATGCGCGTCTGACTGGCGTACCATATAATAATTACCGACTTCATTTTTTTCGATACCCTGATAACCCGTTACCAGCCTTGCCGGAATTCCGGCAGCACGCATCAGATAAACAAAAGCCGTTGCGTAGTGTTCACAAAAACCTTCCCTGAACTCAAACAGAAACTGGTCAATGGATTCATCCAGCATAACCGGTGGTTTACGAGTGTAATAAAATGCTTGCTGGTTAAAATAATCTAAAGCCTTGTTTACGATTGCCTGCGGGTTATCCAGCTTGTTTCTCCAGCTTATGCCCATTTGCCGGGTACGTGGGTTTGCATCTTCGGGGATAGCGAGATTCCTTTGCCGCTCAATAGTCGATAATCCGCTGAAAGTATAATTTGTATACGATGTTAGGGTATAGCGTTTAACCTGTAACAGATTTTTTTCCATTAAAAGCTGGTAGTCGTGGCTAAAGAAACTGTCTGCAGGAACAGTGGCAGGTATATCCAACGCAAACAACCAGCGTTGCTGATGGGGTTCAAGCGTCAGGGTATACTCTACTTTGCCACTATTATAAACAATATTCTTTGTATTTAGTTTAATGTCTTCATCGCTGTAACGACTCCATATATACCCGTCGGTATAACTCAATACCGGCCCACGCCAGTACAAATTATTACTCGCTGGTACTCGACCATGAAAAAACACTCTGAAAGCAACCTCGTTATTATCACTTAAACGTGTAATCCGCCCGGGATAAACCGTGTCTGACAGGCCGGTTTGGGAACCCGCGTCATCATCAGGTAAAGACCATAGCGGTTCAGAAATTCTTGGAAAAAATAAAAAGAAAACAACTGCTAATGGTAATGCCTGAACCAGGATGGTTAGCGGTTCGCGCAGCATATTTTTAAAAGCAGGCGCGGCTAACGGCTTGCGGATATACAGCATTAGAATAGTCATAAAGGCTATCAGTAATACGATGTTATACAACATTATATATATTGACTGACTAAACAGAAAATGACTACCAATAAGAAACAGGCTGACAAAAATTATCACAGCAATATTTCGCCTGTCATCAACAGACTTTATTTCCATTAACTTCAGACACATCATTACTGCTAGCAGGGTAATACTCATACGCTGGCTGAAACTAAAGCCAAAAAATAAAATGATAAGTAACAGGGCTGTAATTAATAAAATCAGGCGAATAACTTTATTTGGCAATAATACACCTTTAATACTGTGCAGCATAAACCAGCCAGCAACCAGAATAATAAAGCCGCTGAATATGAACGGTATTTTTACCAGATGCGGAATAAGTGACATCACAATAAAGATAGCCAGTAGCACCCCAGGCAAGCCATGACGTAAACGGGAAGGAATTGTTTTCATAGCCCGGCTTCTGAGGTTGCCGGGAAAAGCGCCAGTGCTTTAAGACACTGATGCAGGTGTACTTTACCTGTGCCAGGAGGAATTAATTCACCTGGCAATTGCAGCGAAAAGATCTGTTGTTGCTGGCTTGCATCAATTAATAACCGGCATAACAGGCTCAGACGTTTTTCGGTATCAAACTGTGGGAAATCATCCCACCTTAAAAAAATATTTTCAGAAACGGAACCACCGTATTGTTTAACCAGCATGGTTTCATTACGGGCATATGCCTTCCAGTGTACATGGGTGTAGGAATCGCTCGGCTGCTTTTCCCTGAGTTCTTTAAATTCATCAAAACCCTTACCCGTATCCCCTTTACCGTCCTCACTGCTAAAATTAATTTTTTCAAGTGCAGCTTTTGATAATGGCCGGGGATAAACAAGATATTTCTGTTCCAGTAACAGGTTTGACCATGCCCTTAACAGGCCAAACGGGTAACGACTGGCCAGTATCAGTTCCGGGGGGTCTGTATAACCGCGTTTTTCTGTATTAATAATAAAACAGGCCTGTCGATTTTCTGCAGGCTGCAAATCAAAATACTGATTCTGCTCATCAGTCTTCAGCCGATCTTTTTTATTTTTAAACTTAATATTGGCAAGTTTTAATTCCAGGCTGTAACGGGTGTTAGTCTGTCCCGGTTTTAAAAATAACTGGACAGGCACATGCAGTTTTTCCCCGGCAAATACCGCCGGAGTGGCTACAGCATGGCAAACAACATGTAACAGGTTATTATGGGTATGGTACATTGTAATAATTCCCATACCCGCCAGTAAAAATGTATAAATAAACAATAAACTGTTGTTATAGTTCATTGCGCCAGACAGTAGTAAAAAAATAACAATAGCAAAGGTCATGCCTTCACGGCTTGGTAATATATAAATACGTCTTGCAGTCAGCTCTGTTTTGTTTTCACGTTTAAGTCGCTTAAACAGGTATCGTTGCAGGCTGAACTTTGCAGGAAATGGCAGGGTGAACATTTTCAGATATTCATTATTGTATTAGCTTGTTAAAAAAACTTCAGGGTATAGCTACTTTTGCAAAACTGTTCAGTACGGCTGCTTCGCTCAGTGCCTGGCTGTCTTCCTGTTGCTGTAAACGATGACTGACAACAGCAGGTAACACTTTTTTTACATCTTCCGGTAAAACCATGTCACGTGCCTCAATATATGCCCATGCTTTTGCTGAATGCATTAAGGCAAGTGCCGCCCTGGGTGACAGACCATTTACAAATTCACCGCTACTCCGTGAAAATTCAACAAGATCCTGAATATAGTTTAACAGGCTGTCTGATACATAGATATTAACAACAGCTTGCTGCCACTGGATAAGTTGTTCGGTTGTTATTAATGCCGACATTTCATTCAGCATCTCGCGCCGATCCTGTCCGGTCAGTATTTCACGCTCGCTATCACGGGTTGGATAGCCCATTTTAATCCGCATTAAAAAACGATCAAGCTGCGATTCAGGCAGACTAAATGTACCCGTTTGTTCGCCCGGGTTCTGAGTGGCAATAACAAAAAAAGGTTCTGGTAAGCGATGCGTTTCGCCATCTACACTTACCTGTTGTTCTTCCATTGCTTCAAGCAAGGCACTCTGAGTTTTAGCCGGTGCACGATTCAGCTCGTCTGCCAGTACCAATTGCGAAAAAATGGGTCCTGGGTGAAAGCGAAATGTATTGTGTTGTTTTTCAAACAGGCTGATACCCATTACATCGGCGGGTAACAGATCACTTGTAAACTGGATACGAGAAAACTTCATGTCGGTTACAGTGGCAAGCAAATGAGCAAGGGTGGTTTTACCCACTCCGGGGATATCTTCTATAAGCAGATGCCCTCCGGCAAGTAAGCAGCCTAAAGCCAGTTTAATTTGCGTTTGTTTACCAACAATAACTTCGTTGGCCTGGGCTATAAGCCGGTTAAGACTACTATCTGACACGATATTCCTTATATATAGATAAACATGATTCACTTTGATTATCGTCTAATCTAGCCAGTTTTTAAGCAATTATCAAAGTCTATTTCCAGTTTTGAGTAATAACACAGCTATAAAATGTCTTGTTCAGCCTGATGAGCATTTTTTTAAATAATATTCGGTTTAACAGG
>JALTLP010000259.1 GCA_027001895.1 Chromatiales bacterium
ACGTATAAAAAAAATAATATCATTAAAAGACATGGGTTTTTTAATGATTGATGATGATGGTCTTGACTTTAACCTCTGTTACTACCAGCCCGCTAATGCCTTTAACCATATAAACAAAATTTCAAATGAAGCTATTAAAGAAGGCACCTTTTCATGGGCCTTAAATCAGAACCGTGCTGTTGTATTACATGGTGACAAGGACAATGTCTCCAGATTGTTTCATGTTGTTGCAATACGCGGCAAAGTTATCGGTATGTTTGTTGCCACCTTTAAATTTGACAGCGAGTCTGTCAACGAAGTAACGCTTGGATTGCTTTCTATTATTTTACTTAACTGTGCAAACACGATAGAAGCATCTTCACTGAATATGAAAGTACGCGAACAGAATGAAGTACTTGAAAGCCGAATAGAAGAACGAACCGAACAGCTTGCTATCGAAAAACAACGCGCAGAAGCCGCTTCAATTGCAAAAAGTAATTTCCTGGCAACCATGAGCCATGAAATTCGCACACCAATGAACGGAGTGCTTGGAATGGCTCAGGTACTTGCATCAACCCAGTTAACCGAAGAACAGCAGCTTTATGTTGATACTATTTTAAGTTCCGGAAACTCCTTGTTAATGGTTATTAACGACATACTTGATTTTTCAAAAATTGAAGCGGGTAAGATGTTTCTTGAAAAAACTGCTTTTGATTTAACCCTGATAGCAGAAGAAGTTGTCAAGCTGTTTGAAAGCAAAGCCAATGAAAAACATATACAACTGCTCTTAAATATCAGTGAACAATGCCCAACCATGTTAAAAGGCGACAGCCTGCGTATTAAACAAATTTTACAAAACCTGGTTAGCAATGCTATCAAGTTTACTGAACAAGGAACGATTAAAATTAATATATCAGGTTCAAAAATATCAGATGATTCGGCAAGTTTAATGGTGCATGTTATCGACTCCGGCATCGGTATTGAGCAGAATGCACAGAAAAAACTTTTTTCTGACTTTACCCAGGTCGACTCATCCACCACCAGAAAATTTGGTGGCACCGGCCTGGGACTCGCCATATGTAAGCAACTGGTCAACCTGATGAACGGTGAAATTGGAGTACAAAGCCTGCCCGACAAAGGCGCTACGTTCTGGTTTACTCTGACACTGGACATAAATAAAGATGCCAGCACTAAAAAAGAATTACCAGAACAGCTTATGGGTGAGGAAATTCCTTTAAATGGAAAAGTGTTGCTAGTTGAAGACAATGCCGTTAACCAGATGGTTGCAAAAGCCATTCTGGAAAAATTTGGCCTGAAACCTGATGTCGCAAATGACGGACTTGAAGCTGTTCAGAAAGTACTGAATACCGCTTATGACCTGGTTTTAATGGACTGTCAAATGCCGGTACTCGATGGCTTTGATGCAACAAAAAAAATTCGCGAATACGAAACATCAAACAATGCCGTAGCACAGTTACCCATTATTGCACTAACAGCAAACGCGCATAACAAGGACAAGGAACATTGCCTGGCTGTAGGCATGAATGATTACTTATCGAAGCCCATTGTAAAGAACGAGCTTTACAATGTCCTTAAAAAATACTTAACACAACAAAATACTGATATCTCCAGAAATGGAACGCTAGACAATTAACAGGAAAATTTATGACTGATACCAAAATTGATCACACTGTTATTGATTCACTAAAAGAAGTAATGGGTGATGCCTTTGAGATGCTGGTTTCAACGTTTATTGACGATACCGGCAAACTCGTACATTCGCTGACTGAACTGCAAAAACAGAATGATATTGAAGTTTTCACCCGAAATGCTCATTCTATAAAATCGAGCAGTGCTAATCTGGGAGCATTACAACTTTCAACAATAGCGGCCTCGCTTGAAGCAAAAGGTAAAACAGGCGATATAAGCACAAGCAGTGATGAAATCCATCATCTTACAAATGAGTTTGATCAGGTTTGCGCTGAACTCAATAACATTTGATATTAGTTATTGTAAAAACAGCCTTTACATTCAATTGCCGGGCTTTGCATGCGTATCGTTGCCTGGGAAACAATAGGTAAACGCCCTTCGGCATCAAGGCAGTTTTTCTCAAAACTATCTTTTGTCACACTCAGCACAGCACTGGTAATAATTTTATCAACCATTGGCACAATCAGTTTCATACAGTAGGTCACACGCAACTTTAGCAGGTTGGCATCCTGTAATGCCCCATTTGCTGAGCGCCGAAAAGACAAATTATCATTGGGTATTTGCTTAACACCCGTTGCAGCAAAAACATCAGCATCATAAAAACTGTTAAAAGCGCTGGACGTTGGGTTAATTCGTTCAATTTTGACAAAACCATTTTCCACCTCGCTACGAGCGAAGTCACGCGCAGATAATACTTTTTCGGCCAGCGTATCTTCTTTGTTATTAATCATGGTTGTTCTTGCAAATAACGGTGTTATACCTCGGGTAAAACCATTTTCTATTGCTTGACGGCTGGCATTTTCCAGTGAGCCGGCACGTGTTGCCTCGAAGGTTGCATAGTTTAATGTGGTTTTAGCCTGATAAATAAATACAAATTGTATTGCCCCAAAGATCAACAACAGCATTACCGGCATCACAACCAGAAACTCCGTCATGCTTTGTCCGGTCTGTCGTTTCATTATGGCCTTTCTTTTTGTTTAGTTACAGACTGTTCCGGATCCTCCGATAAGTTCTTTGCTTCCATTTGACGACGTCTTTCCAGTATCCTGATTAATTCATCGGCCGTTTGTCTGGCTTTATCGTAACGAGCACTACCCGGCTTTAAGTGGTTTAACATTTCAAGAAAGGTTGCTGTGGTTTGTTGCAGTGATACCAGACCAAGGTTATGCCAGGCTTTTTCATATGCAGGCCTGCGAATAACCGCTTCCTGATAGGCTGAAATTGCTTTTTCAGGTTGTTTTGTATGCGCATATATATTCCCGAGGCGAAACCAGATTTCAGCTGTCCCCGGTGATATTGAAATAAGCTCACTGTATTTTTCTTCAGCAACTTTCCATTTTTTATTAACATAGGCATGCGATGCCTGTTGCTCCAGCTCATAAATACTTATTTTTTTTTGTTGCACTGCACACGCTGTTATTAATACAGATGTCAATACGATTAATATATTTTTTATATTTGTCATTATGTATCTTTTGGTTTCCAGTTTAATTGCATACCGGGGTGTATATCCAGTTTTGCTGCCTGTCCTTCTGCCAGTTCAAGCGTAGCCGTTGCTCCGGAGCAGCCAGCAAAACGCAATGGTTTTAACGCCGGGACAATTTTTTTTACATATCCATCACTGTTGAGAAAAACAATATCAATGGAATATCGCATGCCAATTGTATGAACAGATGGGCACGGTTCAAGCCATAAGCCCTGATTCTCGCTCAGTGGTTTTCTTGCCAGTAATCCTCTTGCACGCTCCCATGCATTGGCCGCTTTAAAA
>JALTLP010000260.1 GCA_027001895.1 Chromatiales bacterium
ACCAGTCGCACCCTGTTGTTCTGCAATATTAATCGCTTCCTGGTAACAGGCCAAAGCCTTGTCCGGTTCAGTTTGCTTTAAGAATTCTGCTTTTAAACGTAACAACTCTGCATGCCAGAAGACTTCTCCGGTTTGTTCAACGGCGAGCATACCATTGTCAATAATATCAAGTCCTTCATCCGTTTGTCCCAAACGCAAACAAATGTCGGCATCAATGGCAATTTGTAATGTTTGCCCCAGGCGAGCGCCCGGTTCTTTATAGGCATGAAAACCATTTTTTACCATGCTATGGCCTTCTTTAATTTTTTGCGGATCATCTGATTGAGCTATTGCCCAGCCAAGTAATAATTTTCCTTTGTGCAACCAGAAAAACTCATGCTCGGTGGAAATATCAATTTCCTCCTGTGCATATATTCTGGTTTTTTCCGGCTCGTTCTGCATGTAACTTAACCATGAGGCAAAGTTAAGCGCATAAGCAAGACTAAACGGGTGTTCCAGGTCGCGCGCAAATTCAATGGATTGTTTACAGTAATCGTTTGCCTGTTTATCGTCACCAAGAATCCAGCAGGTTAATGCCGCAAATGACAGGTTACAGACACTGGCATCCTGACCACTTTTAAAGGTAAACGAACGATCCCGATCTTTTGTATCCAACACAAGAACTTTTTGTATATGCTTGTTTGCTATGTTCGGCTGGCCCATAAAATAATTAATTAAACCCAGTGCCTGATGCGATTCTATTTGCATGGACTCATCATTTAAGCTATCGGCAAGGCTTAACATTTGCGTGGCAGCATCAAGTGCTTCAAGAAATTCAGAACGTACAACTGAAAAAGCATAAAAGCCCCAGAGTACCGGAAACAGGTCAGCACCAACACCGATAGTCTGGCATAACTCATAAGCTCGGCGATAGGCATTTTCAACTTCGGGAGCCGCATAGCCTTTGGTTGCCGTTAGAACCGGGCCTAATGTCATTTGCAGATAAAGCTCACGACGACGATTGCGTTCTGTGTCGGTAACATATTGCAGCAGGTTTAAACCTTTTTTTGCATGTTCAATCGCTTCTACACTGGCCGAATGTTCAAGTGCATGCGAACCGGCTTTAATCCACCAGTCGATTGCCGTTTCATAGTTTGCAGCTGCAGTAAAGTGATGTGCAATTTGTTCCGGGCGGTTCTCTGCAATCTCCGGATACTCATCAAGCAATACGGTTGCAATACGTTGGTGTAATTTCTGACGATGTGACTTTAATAATGATGATGCTGCCGCGTTTTGAATCAGGGCGTGTTTAAAAATAAATTCTGCATTCGGTGGTAAGCCTCTGCGATAAAGCATTTCGGCATCAACAAGTTCCTGTAAAGCCATGTCCAGTTCATCCTGGCCTTTTTGTATAACTGAACGTAACAGGTTATAACTGAACTCACGACCCAGTGCAGCGCCCAACTGTGCGACTTCCTTGGCAGAACCCAGGCTATCCAGTCGTGCTGTTAATGAATCCTGTAATGTTGTGGGTATTGCATTTTCGGGCAGCTCTCCATCGAGAACATATTTATTACCCACAAAACGTACCAGGCCGGATTCAACCAGCATCTTGGTGAGCTCTTCAATAAACAGTGGGATACCATCGGTTTTGTTAACGATATGTTCAATAATTTCTTCCGGTAAGGCTTTATTCTGGGTAAGCGATAAAACCATAGTCTTTATATCAATCGGTTCGAGGTTATCAACATGAATAATCTGCAGGCTGGCTGACTCTTTCCAGGGAATTTCAAATAATGGCCGGCAGGTAAAGATGGCATAAATAGCGTGTTGTGGAATGACTTTAACAAGGTGATTGATCAGTTCCAGTGTTGACGGATCAACCCAGTGCAAATCTTCTATAATTAACAGTACAGGTAATTGTTCTGAACTGCTGATAAGAATATCAGTCACCAGTTCTATCATTCGTGCTTTACGCTTTTGTGGTGTCATCACCACTTCCCGGTCGCGAGCACTTAATGGTAAACCTAGAAAAGTTGCAAATAGTGGAAACGCTTCTTCAAGATCAACTTTTTCGTGTTCAAGAAAGCCAAACAGTTTTTTACGTTTGTCTTCAACAGAAAGGCTTGATGACAGCCCTATAATTCGCTGCAACAATTCGATGATAGGGCTGAACGTACTGCTTTCACCAAATGCATGACAGCGGGCAACAACCAGCTGAAACTCGTCACTATTAAATTCTTCGCGGCAGGCTTTTAACAAACGTGACTTCCCTATGCCGGCATCACCATTAACGACAGAAACACAACCTTTACCTGCGTCTGTTTTATTCCAGAAGTTTATCAGGCGTTTAACTTCGTGTTCCCGACCAATCATTTTTGAACGAGTCTTACCGCTTGCTTCAATAATATTATTTTTGTTATCAATACTTTCAATTACCCGGTAGGCTTTGATCGTATCGGCAAGACCTTTAATGTGTAACTCGCCCAGTGATTTAAAATTAAAATCGTTTTGAATAAGCTGGTAACTATCTTCACTTACCAGTATCTGATCCGCCCTGGCCAGAGACTGTAACCGTGCCGCTACATTGGGGGTTTTACCCAAAGCCAGGTGTTCTTTTTTCTGCCCCGAGCCAAGCTCGCTGGTAACCACCAGGCCGGTATTTATTCCAATACGAACTGCCAGTTTGTAGTTTGCGGGTAAGGTAAAAACCCGGTTGAGCGCTTTGATGGCATCCACCATTTCAAGGCCACTGATTGCCGCCCGGCGAACGTCATCCTCATGCGCATGAGGAAAACCAAAATAAACCAGCAAGCCATCACCCAGAAACTGGGCAATATGGCCATCGTAACGGCTGACTATTTCGCCACAGGCTTTCTGATAATGGTGAATAACTTCACGAAGGTCTTCCGGATCAAGGTGGTCTGAAAGCTGGGTTGAATCAACCAGATCACAAAACATAACGGTTAGCTGGCGACGTTCGGCGGTATTACCGTCTATTGTTTCTACCGATGTTGGCGGTGGCATAGTGAGTGAGTCTGATGATGCATTACGCAAATCAAATTTTGCACCGCATTGACCACAAAATTTAAAACTCGCCGGATTTTCAAAACCACATGATGGACAGATCGCTGCCATTGCCTAGCCTGTTGTTTGGTTAACCTTGCGAACTAAACCTGAGAAGCCGACAAACCTTAAAATTTGTGAGCAATCAAATACGTGGGGGGACGGTTCGCTCTCTATTAATATAACATGAAGTATACGTGATCACAGGATTGTGGTCATTATTTCAGCGCACCTAAATGAGTTTATATTGCAGGATAAAACATAAGTACTGGCTAATATATGCTATTCAACCGCTTGTGAACGAAGATAGTCCTCGTAACGACCACTAAAGTTCACCAGGCCATCAGATTTCATTTCTATAATACGGGTTGCCAGAGAAGAGACAAATTCACGGTCATGGCTGACAAAAAT
>JALTLP010000261.1 GCA_027001895.1 Chromatiales bacterium
CATCGTTCAGGTAAACCGAGCCATCAAAGAATTTAACGTTTAAGCCCAGGTCTAGCCCAACAACATTGTCTAAAATATTCCAGTAAACACCAATTTCGGTGTGGTCCAGATTTAACCTGGAAGTTACATTTGCGGCGAAATTAATAGTCTGGTTATTGTATGTAACTGATTTTGAAACTGTATTAGAACCTGTGGAATTAAATGAGGTACTACCTAGCCGAATATTGGGCAGTACAGGAACAGGGTGTTCAATATAGGCTAAAAAGAAGCTCTCTTTTTTATCTTGAAGAGCTAAATCTGTCTTTAAGTTGATTTCTTCAGATAATGTGGCGTTATCACGAATGGTACCACTGATTTCTTTATCCCAGGAGTTGCCATTAATAATAACCAGCTCGGCACTGGCAAGTTGTGAAATGCTGGCCAACGCAATGGCGATTGCGAATTTGTATATTAAATTTTTCATAATGAATGCCCTTTATAGTTGTTGACTTCCTGATTATCATTATCGGTTAAGTATTTATTTTATTGAGTAAATATGAGTTTTTATTGAAAAAAATGCTAACTATGTTCATTTTTTAATCAGTTTACTTAAATCTATCTCAAAATGGTTTTATATGCCAGATTTATGCCAACAAAAGCCTCTTTTAGTAGCGCAGGGTCAGGGTATTGTTTTTATGACTCAGCTCGACATGTTTTAAGAAGGTCATACCCAGTAATACCTCATCGAATTCGACATTGGGATTTATCGAGCCTCTGATGTTATTAATTTCAATATCGCCCACTTTTACGCTATCCAGCCGCGTCTGGTAGCCATAGGCAAGCCCATTGGCAGTTTCATACTGCACGCGTAAGCCACGTTTTAAGCCTATCTTTTTAGCAATATGGGCTGGAATCGAAATATCATTGGCGCCGGTATCAACCAGAAACACAACGGCAACACCGTTAATAAAACCGTTGGTAATATATTGTTTGTGGCGGTTGGCTACTAATACTACTTCTGTCTGGCCGCGGATATTTAGCTGTGATTTTATTGCCTGGTTCGGGTTAAATTCTTTTTGCTGCCAGTTATAGAAAAACAAAGTTAATAAACCGAGCAATCCTATCCACATTCCAAACAACATAAATCTGCCGATACTATGAATACCTTGCTGATCTTCTGAATCACGTAATTTTGACATTGAATCCCTTTTTAGTGATTGCAACCCTGAAAAAGAGTCGAACTGTTCTCATTCTAGCCTGTATTTGGCGATATTTTGACGTTATTTTTGGCCTGTTTTAGCGTCAATATGTTGGCGTTTTAGGAAACCAGCGCCTAAGTGATTGTTTAAAAAGTAGTCAATTAATTGGCAAAAAAACATTTAAGTCATTGATTTTACTGCCGATATTCGTTTTCAAGAATGTCCTTAAACGTGTGATCGGGTGGTAAATCTATGTTGAAAGCAGTCCTGATGGTAGTTTTGGCGGTAGTTTCGTTTCAAATTAATGCAGACGAGTTATCGATTGTGCTTAACGGTAAAGCAATTCACAACGGCAGTGGAAATTATAATGAGAATAACTGGGGTGTGGGTTTTGAATATGATTTTAAACCGGAAAAAAAATGGATTCCTTTTGTTGCTGGCAGTACTTTTAAAGACAGTAATGATCAAACATCAAATTATCTGGGGGGCGGTTATAAATATCGTATACCACTGGAAAACGATAAAGATGGCTGGCGGGTAGACCTTGCGATTATCGGTTTTTTTATGACACGTAAAGACTACAAAAATAATGATCCGTTTTTTGGAGCGTTGCCTTTTATTGCTATCGGTACCAGCCGGGTTATGTTGAATGCAACCTATATTCCTCAGGTAACACCAAAAACAGTCAGCCTGTTCTACTTTCAGTTAAAATTTAAACTGGCTGAATTTGAATAAGCATATGCAAATACAGACATAAAGCATGTACAACTCAAGAGCAGGTTTGCTATATTGGCCTGACATTTATTAATGACATGCTTTTAACAATGAAAATAAAAAAACTGACTACTGTACTTGTACTGGGCTTTTTAGTTTTTAGCTCTTTGCAGTTAAGCTCGTGTTCGTTTACCCCCGAGGCTTACGATTCTCTGGAAAAAACACTACAGGCTTATGAACGTGCGATACGCTGGCGTAACTACAATGGAGCTCAGGCATTTCTGATTCACCCGGAAAAAATATCTGACTTTCAGCGGCAGCGTCTTATCAATATACGTGTTACCAGCTATAAAACCATTCAACAAATTATTGCCCCGGATTATTCAAAAGCCGAGTTGATTGTAGATATTCGTTATTATTATGACAATTCAGCGGTAGAGCGTGTGTTAACAGACCGGCAAACCTGGCTTTATGAAGAAGACAGGAACCGTTGGCGACTCGATACCGCTTTCCCAGATTTCCAGTTTAAATAATTAACTTCAGTCTACTCTGTGCCCGGCGCTGCTGGTGCGGCAGGTGTTGTTGCCGGTTCTGCTACAAGCGTATCCATTTTTTCTGTGGGTTTTTCATCCGTATCGGGTCTTTTAAAGCCCATTGGCTTGTTTGTGCTTAAAGAGTGAATAACATACTGGTATTCAAAAATAACCACGTAGTTTGGGTAAACCCAGCGAGTGATAGGGGGTTCTCCAACTTCGGGTTGCTTTTCAACGGGTTCACCGAATTTTTCAATCACTTCTGTCATTGTCATTCCACGGCCGGGTAAGGTTACCGAGAATGTTTTTGGTGTTTCGGCCTGTTGTTCGGGAAGCTGAATAACCTCTGCAGAGCTTATGCTGTTTGTTAATGCCATACTGATACCCAGCATGACCGATAGCGACATCATTATTGTGGGTCTTTTTTGCCTTGATTGACTCTGCATTATTTACTCCAAAAGATTTATTATTAACTGTCTGCTATCTTTAAATATATAGGATACATATACCTGAATTTTAACTTTATTCAATAGCTTATCCGGGTTTATTATTAACAATTATTGCCTGTAATGAGATTAAAATCCAGCTTAAAAGTTGCCTGTAAACGGAGCATTACTGTCGAAAATTATGGTTTACGTTGAGTCACAATTAGTAACCGAAAAACTTGCCACCAGCGAGGGGGTTTTTCAGTGGCTGGAACAGATTGGTGCCGAGGCCAACCCGGCCGATGTGGAATTAATCCGACAGGCGTTTGTTGTCGCAGAAAAAGCGCACAAGAACCAGACCCGGGCCTCGGGTGAGCCTTATGTCAATCATGTCGTCGCGGTGGCCGATATCCTGGTTAACCTGCACCTTGATTACGAATCTGTGGCGGCCGCTTTTTTACACGATGTTGTTGAAGACTCGGACGTTTCACTGGATGAAATCCGCACGCAGTTTGGCGACTCAATCGCCGAGCTGGTTGACGGGGTTACCAAGATGCATGCCATTGATGTGCAGTTTGACCAGTACCGAAACCAGA
>JALTLP010000262.1 GCA_027001895.1 Chromatiales bacterium
ACATTCGGGAATCACCCACGTTGGCGATACGTGCTATTCCATTGTGTATCAGGCTCATTACCAGCGTGGTTCCCATCCCGGCGTATTCTGTATTTTCCTGAGCCTGTTCATAAATTTCGGTATTGGCATAGGTAATGGCTTCGTAAAGTGCATCGTTATAATCAACGATTTCCGAGTCCATTATTTCCGGGGTTAGTACATCGTAAAGGGCATGCTTGATACTTTCTATTGCCAGCGCACTGGCAATTTCACCGGCATTATGTCCACCCATACCATCGGCAAGAATAAACATACCGCGTTCAACATCCCAGTCTATGCTGTCTTCATTGTGATCGCGCACCTGGCCTACATCGGTTAAACCAAAAGCATCGATTTTACTTGTATCTACACTCATGCGCGTTTGCTACCCCGCTTTTTACCGATGCGTTCACGACAACGGTCTAATGCACTGGCCATGCGTTCTCCTGATTGAAAGCGTTTTTCAAGTTCTTTATGTAAAGCCTTATTCATAATGGTGCTGGTACAAGCTGGCAAATCGGGACGAAACATGCGTATATCCGGGTGCTTCTCGTTTGCAATTTTGTACATTAAACTTGCCATTGACTCGCCGATAAAAGGCAGTTCGCCGGTAAGTAACTGGTAAAAGGTGATACCCAACGAGAACAGATCTGAGCGGCCATCCACTTTCTTACCGGCCAGTTGTTCGGGCGACATGTAAGATGGACTGCCTAAAATTGTGCCTGTCTTGGTTTTACTGGCATCGGTTAAGCAGGCAACACCAAAGTCGGTAATTTTAACGGTACCGGTTTCACGGTCATAAATAATATTGGCCGGTTTTATATCGCGGTGTACTACGTTCTTACCCATAGCATAGTCAAGACCTTCGGTTACTTTGGAAACTACGTCAAAGACTTCTTCTGCGGGTAACAGGTTTTCGGGTTTGCAATACTCGCTAAGTGGCTTGCCTTTAATATAGTCCATTGCGATATAGGAAAGGTCCTGGTCTTCACCTACATCGTAGATAGTCACAATGTTAGGGTGATCGAGCCGTCCGGCTGTTTCGGCTTCGCGGAAAAAGCGGCGTTTAACATCGTCGAGCTTATCGTCTTCAAATTCCTGTGAAAGCATCATGGTTTTTATTGCCACGGTACGACCAATTTTTGGATCGTGCCCAAGGTATACCATGCCCATGGCACCTCGACCGAGTTCTTCATCAATGCTATAACGGCCAATGGTTGGTTTTTGAATACCTGGGCTGCTTAAAATAAGGGTACCGCTCATGTTCTGATTTTTTTTCGCACTGCCACCGAAGGCCAATGCATCAGAGGCTTCTTTATTACGCCCAATACGTTCCTGGATATCGCTGTAGTTCGGGTCATAACCCTCAATAAACTTGAATACCGAAGCAGCCTTGTTTAACTGGCGCTTGCGTTCATAATCCAGCCCAAGGTTATACAGATTATGCATCACATCCGGGGTCATCACGCACTTGCGGTATTTTTCGTAAGCCTGATCCAGTTGCCCTTGCTCGTGGAACGACTTACCAAGAGAAAGATTGGCTTCCGATAATTCCTGCTTAACCCCGGAAAAACTTTTCTCGAACAGGTGTTTGGTACCAATAAGGATATGGCCAACAACCAGTGCAAATGCCGGCACCATTAATGGCAACCAGGTTGCACTGGCTATCATGGTAATAAAGTGTGCATTGATAAAACCAATAAGTAATAAAATACTCACTACCAGGCCGGTAGTAATTCGCAGCCTGGGCAACAGTAAAATAAGGTAAAGTGCGACGACCAGGTAACTGAGTAACTGAATTAACTGTGTGTCTTCCAGAAAATGGTATTGTTCACCGTTTAACAGGCTCGATACCGTATGTGCTGTTACCAGTGCCGGTGCCATTGGTTCGCCTAAGGCAGTCGGAATAATCTTGGTATGTTGCCGGGTAGTAATACCGACAATAACTATCTTGTTACGTAGCTCTTTAGACATAACCCGGTTATTGTAAATTTCACTGGCTGAAATTTCCTTAAAGGCTGACCGGCCATCCTTGCCCTGATAAAAGCGAGGATAAACCCTTAACTGCTGATCGGTTGCGACCTTTTCACCATCCATCTTAACGCCGCGCTTTAAATCCACCTTTATGTCGCGAGTTGATTTATTGCTATTACGAATAGCCAGCATTAATGAAAAAGAAGGTAAGTAATGTTTGCCATATTGAAGAACCAGCGGTTCACTACGGAAAGTGCTAATGTCGCCCACACCTAAATCGACATGACCGATCGCACCCACATAGCGTGCAAGTTCTTTTATGGGAGGATAGATAACATCTGCAACCGGAACCGGGTTATCCACCCATAGCGATTGCAACCAGCCTGGCTTTTCTGGAACACCGGTGACTTTTTTTAATTCATAACGGCGTAAATAGCGGTTTAGGGAAGGAACACGACCTGTATTTTTGTCGCCATCGGCGAGTTGATATGGCAGCGCCAGAACCACCCGACCTGCATTTCTGAAAGCATTAACCAGAAGCTTGTCTGTATCGAGATTATTTTCCGCACGGTTCAATAAACGGCGGGCGCTCCGATTGTAAGACTTACGGTCCTGTTCAAAGAGTGTTTTGAGCTGCTGGATATATTCCAGCCCCGGTGAACTTTGCTTTTTATCAAAAGGTAAGGCCAAACCAATAACCGCCGGGCGCGACTGAGATATGCGCTTAACAATATCCGCCAGAATATCGCGTGGCCAGGGCCAGGCACCGAGTTCATCGAGAGAGTTATCGTCAATGGCAACCACCACCACATTGGGGTTGGCCAGCCTGGAAGATGAAAATTTGACACCTAAATCGTAAGCAATATTATCGAATTGTCGCAGTGTATCCGTACCTGAAAACACATAACACAACAGGACAACAACGAGCCCAATAAACCTGTCCGATTTCCAGAAAGCCGATTTCACTGCTAATCCTTTACCCAGTTAAACCATTCAAAACTACAATACTGTTAGTTTGTGTACCACAGCGAGCCTGCAAGCTTTTCCTTGAGCAGAAATCACCTGGCAATATCATGTTTAATTTATTTAAATTGCTCATATCACACCTTTATTATAATTATTAATTATCGGCAAATATGCCTTAAACATAAGCTTATGAGCATACATTATTATATGGAAAACAGCTATTTGCGTGAATTATAACCAAAAAAAACAGCAAATGGTTAATATATAACCATTCGCTGCGTTTTTATAGATTTAACTTTTCGCTTCGGCTTTTGGGCTTTGACGCAGCTTAATATGCAGTTCACGTAGCTGGTTAGTACTTACTTGCGAGGGAGCCTGCGTTAATAAACAACTTGCAGACTGGGTTTTTGGAAAAGCCATCACGTCACGAATAGAATGCGCACCGGTCATAAGCATGATTAGACGATCCAGGCCAAAGGCAATAC
>JALTLP010000263.1 GCA_027001895.1 Chromatiales bacterium
TATCGTGATGCACTAATTGGTTTTAGAGATCTTTAACGGCATAAATACCGTTTGCGTTTCGTAAGTAACCTTTATAGTCCATACCATAGCCAAAAACATACCGATCCGGTACTTTTAAACCGACATAATCAACATCAAGGCTGACTCCTCGTTGATGTTCTTTTTCTACCAGCACAACGGAACGAACCCTGGCGGCCTTTTTTTCATAGCAATACTTAATAATAGCATCCAGTGTATAGCCTTCATCATAAATATCATCAACAATAACCACGGTTCTGTCTTTTAACGATTCTCTTGGCTCAACCAGCCATCTAAGTGTTGTACCTTTAATTTCTCCGTCGTAACGGGTTGCATGAATGTAATCCAGTTCGAGAGGAAAAGTCAGGCGGGTAAGCAAATGCCCAATGGGAATCATTGCACCAGACACAACAGCAAGAAATAACGGGTTATCATCTGCAAGGTCGGCCGTTAGAGATTGAGCCAGTTTATCAATAGCAGTCTGAACCTGCTGCGCGTCAAACAAACAATCTGATTCGTTAAAAACTTTTTCTATTTCAGCTATGGGTAACATTACACCTGTCCTTCAAATGCCGGAATACCATTGTGCAAATGTACTGTTGATGTCGGATATGCCATTTCTGCATTATGTCCTGCAATAATTTCGTTTACTCTGAACAGCACATCCTGCTTAACATGATGGTATTTCTGCCAGTCTGTTGTTTTTGTAAAAGTATAGATAAAAAAGTCCAGTGACGATTCTGAAAACTTGTTAAAATTTACCATTAAAGTGTTTTCTGTATCTATTTCGGGATGAGACTTTAACATTTCCCTTACTTCATCAACGATAACGGGTAATACAGCAACATCGTCATAGCGCACACCAATTGTTTCATAAATTCGTCGGTTCGTCATACGCGACGGATTTTCAACAGCGATACTGGCAAACACAGAGTTTGGTATATAAACAGGTCGTTTATCGAATGTACGTATAACCGTTAAACGCCAGCCGATTTTTTCTACTGTACCTTCTATTTCTTTATCCGGGGATCGAATCCAGTCACCGATTGCAAAGGGACGATCCAGGTATATCATTAAGCCACCGAAAAAATTTGATAATAGATCTTTAGCGGCAAAACCAATCGCGATACCACCAATACCACCAAAAGCAAGAATGGCAGAAATATTAAAGCCCATCGTTTGTAAACTGACAAGGATAGAAGTAATAACAACGGCAAACCGTAATAACTGACTGATAGCATCTGCTGTGGAACGATCAATGGGTTTACCCTTAATCTTTTGCTGGTGCAGAATATTTTGTTCGGCAAAGCGAATAAAGCGTATCATTAGCCAGGCAACAGAGATAATTAATGCCAGCTCGCGCATAACAGCAGTAAATGAAAGATTAACAACATCCAGCGCAAAACTTAAACCAACCATCCAGATTAAAAGCGAAAGGGGTTTGCGGACAGCATGAATAAGCGCATCATCCCAGGCGGTTCTGGTTTTTTCCAGGCGTGTCTGTATTTTTGTCAGCACCCTCCTCTGAATATAATCTATCAGTAAGGCACTAAAAATAATTATAAAGATATGTACTATCCACAGCGAATCCTGCGATATATAACCGGTTAGTTTGTTATAAAGTTCCATTTAACTTCCTCTAATTATACTCTGCTACTGTTTTAACAGCCTGTTTCCAGGCATCGGTCTGAATTAAAGTATCCCAGTCATAATATTCTCTGGCTCGCATTTTTAACAAATGCCGAGCTGATTCGTGGGTAATTTTATAATCCAGCCTCGAAAGCACCTGCTTTGCTGCATCACGATTATTGCAAACCAGCACCATGTCACAACCTGCGGCAAGGGCGACGCTGGCGCGTTCACTATAATCATCACTGATTGAGCTTGCACCCTTCATATCCAGATCGTCACTGAATATTACGCCTTTAAATCCTAATTTATCTCTTAAAATATCTTTTAACCAGTATGTTGAAAAACCAGCCGGTTCTTTTTTTACTTTTGTGTAAATAACATGCGCCGGCATGATGGCATCAAGATGGCCTGGGATCAGTTTAGCAAAAGGCAGAATATCCTTTTGTAGTAGCTCATCAAGCTCACGTTCATCCAGTGGTATATCGGTATGCGAATCGGCACTGACACCACCATGCCCAGGAAAGTGTTTGCCGGTTGATGCCATACCGGCTTCGTGCAGGCCATCAATGTAGCTTGCGGCAATTTTTGTAATGACTTCGGGAGAGTGATGGAATGCACGATCACCAATCACCTCACTAACCCCGTAATCAATGTCAAGCACGGGCGTAAAACTAAAGTCGATATTGAAAGCAAGTAATTCAATCGCGGTTAACCAGCCAAATATTCTAGCATGGCCAAGTGCAGTTTGCGGGTCTGAATCATATTTCTTACCCAGTACGTTTAAGGCCGGAATTCTTGTGAATGGTTCTTTAAAACGCTGTACCCTGCCACCTTCGTGATCAACTGCAACCAGTAATTCAGGCTGAGAAAGATTTTTAACGGAAGCAACCAGCATTTTAAGTTGCTCGGCCGAACTGAAGTTCCGGCTAAACAGGATAACGCCACCGGTTAATGGGTTGCGTAATAATTTTTTGTCTTCTTCTGTAAGTTCATGCCCTTCGATATCGAGCATAACCGGACCAATTGTTTTTATCATTCTTCTTCTTTTATCGTTACCAATGTGCCAATTTTAACCTGTTCAAACAGTTTTATAAGATCTCGATTTCGCATTTTAATACAACCATGCGAAGTTGGTTCACCTAACCTGTCACTGTCCGGGCAACCATGAATATAAATATAACGTCGCATGGTGTCTACCTTACCCAACCGATTAAACCCGACTTCCAGTCCACTTAACCACATTATCCGGGTTAATATCCAGTCCCGTTCGGGATACTGCCTGTTTAATTCTTCATTAAAAATTTCACCGCTAAAGCGCCGCCCAACAAAGACACTGTTTTCAGGCTGCCCGTCACCAATTTTTGCACGAATAATATGTTTACCTCGTGGAGTACATTCACTTCCATATTGTTCACCTGCGCCATTACGCGCAGTTGATACAATATATTCCTGTACAACTTTATTGCCATCTACTAACCTCAGGGTTTGTTTACTAATATTAACTATTATTTCCAATCTCTGTTCCCTGACTATAGTGCGGTATTATTTTACCAGTTTTTAAACGGGTGCTTTACAAGGTTAACATTATAATACTCTGGCTGGTCTGAAACATCTTCTCCCAACCAGTCAGGAACTTCAAAGGCTTCAGTTTCGTCGTTCAATTCTATTTCTGCAACATAAAGACCTTCGTTATCGCCTGAAAACTCATCAATTTCCCATTTATGCTCTTTATACATAACAATATGCCGGGTTTTTTCAACCAATGGCTTTTCACATAAACTGTCCAGCAT
>JALTLP010000264.1 GCA_027001895.1 Chromatiales bacterium
TCCTGTTAATTTACTGCCTTGTGATACTTATCTGGAGAATTTTCCATTAAAGAAGATCTTAATTGTAGAGTATGCCGCTGAAAATACTGAACCCAGATTAACAAAGCTATCCCAGGCAGAAGCCTGCATGAATATCTATACAAACGGGCTTAATCAACTCGCTCATGACAACGACGGCCTGGCCGCTGCTTCCCAAATAGCTGCGCATTGTGATTGCTACCGGCTCGATGCTGCCCAGCTAGACAGGACTTGTGAGCTGATAAATCATTTATTTTAGGCAATAAAAAAAGCCGGCTCTTAAAAAGTAACCGGCTTTTTAAATGCTTTAAATCTTAAATTTAAGACATTGCTTTAATGCGTGCATTTAAACGGGCTTTCTGATTAGCTGCTTTATTCTTGTGAATAAGGCCTTTGTTTGCTGTTTTATCAATCACTGAAACCGTTTTAATATACGCTTCCTGTGCTTTTGCTTTATCGCCAGATTCAATAACGGCCAATAAATTTTTGATAAAAGTGCGAAACATAGAACGGTAGCCAGCATTATGTTGACGACGTTTTTCTGCCTGACGGGCACGTTTGCGTGATTGTGCTGTATTAGCCAAAGCGGCTCTCCTAAATAACTGTCTAACCAAGAAAGCCGCGTATAATGGGACTTTTGGATGGAATTGTCAATCAGTTTCGGCTGATTTATTGGCTATTTAACGATGTGTGCAGCCCGTATTATATAAGGTATGATGTCCCTGGAAAAACCCTTTTATTTGCAATAACTTACATTCTTTAAAAACACTCGAAAAATTTAACCTAATATAATCAATGACTTAATGAGCCTGTTTAAATCCACCATTATCGTTAGCAGTTTTACCCTGTTATCCCGTATTTCGGGGCTGGCGCGCGATATCGTGATGGCACATTATTTTGGTGCAGGTAAGGCCACCGATGCCTTTTTTATTGCCTTTAAGCTGCCAAATTTCCTGCGGCGCCTGTTTGGTGAGGGGGCCTTTGCTCAGGCCTTTGTCCCAGTTTTAACAGAGTACAAGGTACAGCGTAATAAAGAAGACGTGGTCGATCTAGTTCAGCATACCGCAGGGACATTGGGCGGAATCCTGATATTGTTGTCAATTGTCTGCATTGCCGCTGCACCCATCGTGGTGATGGCCATTGCCTGGGGTTATATCGACCAGCCGGATAAAATTGCACTCACCACCGATATGTTCCGGGTGACATTCCCATATATCGTGTTTATTTCCCTAACCGCTCTGTCTGCCGGGGTGCTTAACAGCTATGGCAAGTTCGCTGTGCCGGCATTCACCCCGATACTGTTAAATATTAGCCTGATAGGCTGTTCTATCTGGCTGGCACCGTATATGGATGTACCAGTTAAAGCTCTGGCCTGGGGTGTTTTTATTGCCGGTATTTTGCAGTTGGGTTTCCAGCTCCCGTTCCTGCTTAAACTGGGTTTTTTACATCGACCTCGCTGGGGGTGGCGGCACAGTGGGGTACGTCGGATAATAAAACTGATGGGGCCGGGTATTGTCGGTTCATCTGTGATGCAAATAAACTTGTTATTTGATGTTTTGGTGGCCTCCTTCCTCGCCAGTGGTAGTATTACCTGGCTGTATTATGCTGACCGGATGCTGGAATTCCCGCTGGGTGTGTTTGGTATTGCACTGGCAACGGTTATTCTGCCCAGTCTGTCCGAAAAACATGCCAGTGCCGACCCTGATGGCTTTTCACATATGCTGGATTTTGCGATGCGCTGGGTGCTTATTATCGGCCTGCCGGCGGCGGTGGCTTTGTTTATTCTTGCCAGGCCGATACTGGCCACTTTCTTACAACACGGTGCTTATACGATTCATTCCATCGATATGTCAGTGTTTGCTTTGCAGGCTTATTCTTTTGGTTTGTTGGCACATATGCTGGTTAAGGTGCTGGCGCCGGGTTATTTTGCCCGGCAGGATACAAAGACCCCGATGAAAATCGGTATGGTTGCCATGGCAAGTAACATGGTTTTAAACGTGGTCTTTGTGCTGGCACTGTATCAAATGAATATCGAGGGCCTGCATGCCGGGCTGGCGTTGGCAACGGCCGGTTCCGGGGTGATTAATGCCTTATTACTCTGGCGTGGCCTTCGCAAAAAGCAGGTGCATGTACCGAATCACGGCTGGTCATGGTTTATCCTGCAAATTACCCTGGCCTGTGTGGTAATGGTTGTTGCGCTTTCCTACCTGTTGGATACCTTGCCTGAATGGTATGAGACGGGTCTGTGGCAGCAGATAATAAATCTGACTCTGTTGGTGGCCGCAGGTGCAGCCAGTTATTTTGCGGTTTTATTTGCGTTGGGCATCCGGCCAAAAGATTTAAGGCAACCCCGGCAGTCGGCAATTAAAAATAAAGTCTAAAACTGATAAATCGCCTGATAGCTTGTATAATAGCGGTTTTTCAGGTTTGCAAAACGTAAAAGTAGAGTTGAGTGGAATTTAGTGGAGTTTATCAGGGGCATACACAATATTCGCCCGAGGCATCATGGCTGCGTTGCAACCATTGGAAACTTTGACGGGGTGCATTTAGGTCACCAACATGTGCTGGCACATTTTTCTGGTAGAGCTAAAGAGCTGGCTTGTCCGAGTACGGTCATCACCTTCGAGCCTCAGCCGTTGGAATATTTTGCTCCGAAAACAGCACCGGCAAGGCTAATGCGTTTACGCGACAAGGTACGGGCATTACAGTGTTACGCTGTCGACCGGGTTTTATGTTTAAGATTTAACAAGGCACTGGCAAGTATGCCGTACCAGGAATTTATCGACCGGGTGCTGGTCAATGGCCTTGGGGTTAAGTATCTGGTGGTGGGGGATGATTTTCGTTTTGGTAAAAACCGCAAAGGTACTTTCCGCCACTTGCTAGAGGCCGGTAAGCAACATAATTTTGAAGTTGTTAATATGCATACCCTGGCGATTGCCGGCGAGCGGGTGAGCAGTACACGAATAAGAACGGCATTGCAGGCCGGCCAGTTTCATTATGCTGAAGAATTATTAGGCCAGCCATACAAAATGAGTGGTCGGGTCGCCCACGGTGAAAAGCTCGGGCGTGAGTTGGGTTTTCCGACGGCCAATATTCACCTGCATCGTAAGGTTACACCGTTGCATGGTATTTATGTTGTGCAGGTGGAAGGTTTAAAAGATACCCCGGTGCAGGGGGTGGCCAGTATTGGTACACGCCCGGCGGTTAATGGTAAAAAAGTTATTCTGGAAGTTTTTTTATTTGATTTTAATGAGTCCATATACGGGCAATATATTGAAGTCAGTTTTTTGCATAAGTTAAGAGATGAAGAAAATTTTGATTCGCTCGATGCATTAAAAGCGCAGATTGCTATGGATGTAGAGCAGGCAAAAGAATTTTTTGTTAATCGT
>JALTLP010000265.1 GCA_027001895.1 Chromatiales bacterium
GCAACACTTGTTGGCATCCACTGTTTGGCCCGTGCAGGCAGTGGTATCGCAACCTTTTGCATGGCATGTATGTTTAAACTGAGTTCCATCCTTGTTTTATTGAGTCGCATGACCATTGACTGTATCTGCACACAATCCGGCAGGCATTCCGGTTTACCAGTAAGACGTGACTTCAATTCTTTTAACAGGGAAGGGTCGGGAGAATCCACCGATTTTGCAAAAGATTCATCTGGTTGTACCAGTAACAATGGAACAAGAGCGGCAAGTAAGACCAGTTTTGAAACCGCTGGAACCCATTTTATTTTGAGCGCAGGAATGCTACCCAGTATTAGCATCCCAAGAATAGCAACAAATATCACTCGCAAAAAATTAAGCACTGTATGCATAAACGGTGAAATAAGTACAAGAGAAATTTGCTGGTCTTTTTGTACCGGCCCGTTCCAGCTTAAATAGACTTTGTTCCATTTCCATTGAGGCAGGCCTGGCCCAGTTTGTACATTGGCTCGGGGATCAAATCTTTGTATATCCGCATAACGACTGCCTGTTATTTTCTTTCTAAGCTTGTCATTATAAAGGTCAGAAAATTCTGAAGCAGCCCCGGAAAGGCCTGCCGAGCTTTCTTCCATAGACAGTTCAATCTGTCTGCTTGCAGGCATACGCTTTGGTGCCGATTTCAGTGCTGCAATTTTACTCTCACCCATTGGTTTATAGGAATATTTTTCCAACTGTGGGTATAAGCCGGTACGCACCTGATTAACCATAAACGGTATAATTAATAACACAAGTATTGCAATACTTATATTCCGATACCAGGTTAAGCCGACTTGAAATTTTCCTGCTGGAATCACCTTTAATATGGCAATAACTGCCAACAAATTCAGCCAGATAAATTGTGGCACAAAACCAGACTCATGCCAGATAAGCGACATGGTAACAAGACCAAATACACCCCATTGCCATGACCAAAGCCGGGCAATAGAAATAGAAATAATCAGCACAATAAATAAATCAAGTAAGGTCCATTTTTGCAGCCAGCTTTGCGGAACATTATCAACACCGCTTACAGAGAAAATTCGCCAGCCTGGTGGTAAATGAATGGTTGTTGATGCATGTTTAAATTCATGACTCCAGCCGGAAGCCGGTATCTTTCTGACATTGCCATTTAAACGGCTATCAGCCGTTAACTGCAGGTCACCTCGTCTTACCTCAATACCTTTAATTTTATCGTTATCCGATAACTGTGTAATAAACTGCGGTACCGAATCGATTGTAACCCGGCCAAGCTCAAGCTGTCTTGATGCTTCGAGTCGCCAGCTCTGGCTAATGGTACCCTTTATCTCATCTTTAACCGTGTAACCTTCACCATTAAAGTCCAGCCACATTTGCCGCTTAAGTTTTAAATTATCTGCCTGTGGTTGTTCATCACCTCGACGAATTTGTTTCAGCACAAGCGGCACGTCTTTTACCATTCTGAACGTCGGCAACTGCTTCCACTTTTGTGGTATCCGGGTTTGCCGCGGATCGATTCGTGTCGCTTCTTCAAGTTTGACAATACGTAAATGATTTTGCGCCTGAAATGACCAGATTTCTTCTTCCGGCCACAAGTCACTGTGATTTTTATTTAATGCCAGACTGCTAACGTTTTTTTCTGCTCGAGATGTAATATTAATCAGCCAATGACCAGGCTTTACCTGTAAACGAAGCTTGCCATCATTGGTTAACAATGCGGGCAAGCGGCTGTTTATCGAGATAGGGGTCTGTTCTGCCAGCAAGACCTGACCAAGATTCACTTCGCGCGAAGAACCCGATACCTGCAAATCAAGTTGCGTAACAATACGCATCGGGATACGGTCATCAAGCAAACGATAAACCTTTAATGACAATTTATCGGTTTCAATATCGGCTGTCGTTGCTTTATTATCGACTAGCCATAAACGACCATGTTTATTAATTTCCGGTGCGGCTACCCTTACACCTTTTATATATAACTTTACAAGAGCCGATTCGACCGGAATTTGTAAGCTCTCGGGGATTTTCTCCCAGTACAGGTTACCCTTAATACGGTATTTACCTTTTTTAAGCAGTATAGATGGAATACCATTATGCCTTACAACGATGGCCGAACCATTGTTTATTGTGACGCTCTGTGGCCAGTTTTTGTTATCCCCTGGCAGGCTGACCCAGGTTTTTTCAAAGACCTGCCAGTTTTGCGAAAAGCGTGCTTTTTCGTCAGATATATTCAGTTCAAGGCTGGTTGGCCAGGCACACCGTCTGGAACTGAAATTATTATAGATAAAAGGACAATCGGCTTTTTTTACATCAAACAAAACCCAGTCCACCCAGGGCTTTAAAGGATTAGGAACATCTTCCACATCAAGTTTTTTCGCTGATACATTAAGAGCCACAAAACAGAACAACAATAAACTTATAAACCGCATCGACAAATCCTTATTATTGATTATTATTTTAAACATACCTGAAACAGACTTATGGTATAATGAAAAGCTAATATTGACCCAATATCGCTTTCTAAACAAAACCGTTAACACATTTATTTAATACCAATTTATTCAAAAAAGATACTCAAAATTTTGGCTTTTTACCACTCAAAACCCCTGCGATTTGAATGCACACAATGTAGCCAGTGCTGCTATGGCGGCAAGCATGCCTATGTGCGGGTAAGCAAACAGGAAATTGAAAATATTTTTCAGTTTCTAAAAATTGGTAAAGAACAATTCGAACATGACTACCTTGTTAAACTCGTTGACCACGGCTTTGGTATAAAAATGAAACAAAGCCCACTTGCAAAAGCAATGGGTAAACAGGGCCATTGCCTGTTACTGAACAAAGATGGCCATTGCAGTGTTTACCCGGTACGCCCGACCCAGTGTCGGACTTATCCTTTCTGGCCTGAGATTTTAATTTCTGAAGAAAAATGGAATAACGAAGTAACTCGATGTGAAGGCATAAACCAGGGAGATGTGGTTGATGTTGATTTTATTGATCAGCAGAAGAAATTAAGTGTTGAGGCGGATATTGTTATTGATGAATGAGGCAAGGTTGTGTTTTTATTTTACAACTTGCAGCTTTAATTTTATATTTGTTTCATAACTCGCTGCGTGAGCTTAAGCTTGTAATTATATGCGGGCTTTCGCGCCCGACGGCGATGCACTTTTTTCTTGTCATAGTGAAAAGCGTAAATGACTTGATAATCCTGTTTTAATTTAATATTTGTTTCACAACTCGCTGCGCGAGCTGCGAGTCCCTTTTTCTTGTTTGCGCAAGAAAAAGGGACGAAAAAGAAGCGCACCCCTAATCGCAAAGCGTTCATCGGACTGGGTTAATGCTCAGGACATTTTGCGACAGGCCATC
>JALTLP010000266.1 GCA_027001895.1 Chromatiales bacterium
CCCGTGAACTGCTCGCTCTCAGACGTGCTGCCGATGCACGCCGTGAATGGAACTATGCCGTAGGTCGTATGAGCCACCCGCAAATGCTGATAGCCGCTCGACTCGCCTCCGAATGGCAATGGCCAGATCGTGCTATCCAGACGCTGGCGCAAGCAAAGTACTGGGACGACCTTGAACTGCGTTTTCCACTGACTCACCAGGAGCTGGTGATTAATCAGGCGCAAAAGCAAAATATAAACCCGGCCTGGGCCTTTGCGGTTATCCGCCAGGAAAGTGCCTTTACCCCCGATGCCCGCTCACATGCCGGTGCGCTTGGTCTGATGCAGTTAATGCCTCGCACTGCACGTCTGATTGCTCGTAAACTACGCATACGCATGCGCAGCACCCGTAAAGCCCTGCTGAATATCAATACCAATGTCCGTTTGGGAGTCGGCTTTCTTAAGCGCATATCTGACCGCTACAACGGCCACCCGGTACTTGCCACGGCCGCTTATAACGCCGGCCCAGCTCGTGTAAAACAATGGCTGCCAGAAGCGGGCACCCGTGTCCCGGCCGATGTCTGGGTTGAAATGGTACCTTTTAGTGAAACCCGAGATTATCTAAAGCGAGTGCTTACTTACACAGTAATCTATGAAAAACGTCTGGGTTTACCGTCATCTACGCTACTTGAGCGGATGCTACCCATTGCCCACGACCTGACCATTGCCAGAGAGAAAGCTATTAAAACCCCGGCATCTTAAGCGGCCTGAAACAAGCCATACCGACTTCACATTTCCAGCAAAAGCCCGGCAACTTTCAGGCCAAAATCTCGCCTGGCGCACAAAATAAAATTCAAAAAATCCTGATTTTTGCCGATAATTACAGTTGTAAGACAGCAGTTTTGTAGTCTGTTCCGGTTAGTGTTTAGCACCCAAATTGACACAAAACGCTTATCCCCCCACAACCATCATTTGGAGGTCGTTAATGATGATATTTGTAGTCGCAGGAATTCTGGCCAGTGCCATAGCAGGTTTTATCCTTTTCAAACTCGGCTTTCATATTGGTAATCAAATGGGACAAACCCAGCATATTCGTGAGCATCTGGAAAATACCCGAACACAGCGCCAAACAATCAGTTCTCAGCAAATTGGTTAACCAGCCCAGGTAAAAAAGTATCCCGGTAGTTTCTTTATTCTTAAATTCCGACATCTGGTTTTCGTTATTACCAGATTGATCGGATTTTCTTTTTCTCTTTTTCCATTTTACTGCCCATCAGGCGTTCCCATAGTTCAATGCCGGCATAACGCTCCACCTCATTGGCCGAAACCCGAAAGTCCTCCAATGGTTTGCGACTGCCCTTATTAGGAATAACAAACGACCACATCTTTAACGTGCCCCGGTTATTTTCCGTAAGTATCGACTTAAAGTAGGCATGAGGTATGGGTATTGAAACACCGTTACCATCCTCACTGCCTATCGTTTTAACTTTCTTATTGAAGTCAAAAATGGGGCCGCTGATAACAATGGTTTCAAAAATCGTTTTCCTTGCATCCAGCTCTCTAACCCTGGTTTCCAGCTCACGCCAGATTTTTTGATTAAAGTTAGGTGCCTGTGGCGACATATTGGATAACAGAAAAGTTTCGCTGTTTTGTAACTGTGTTTCGGTCTTATTGCCACTGGCAACCAGATGGCCTCGGTCAAAACCAGAATTTTTGTAATCTGCCAGATCGGCGCGAAATGCTTCGGGAATACGGAAGTCTGGACGGAAATTATTAACCCGCTTAACCTCCTCTGGTGCAATATAGGGACGGTCTGACTTTAAAATTTCAAGCGCCCACTTGGCCTGCCGAAAATAATACGAGTAACCAACCAGATAATAGCGATTAAATAAAATTTGATCTGCTGCGGGAATACCGTAACGCGTTTCGCGCCTTAAACTGGGGACTTCAGCCATGATGCATTTCTTCCTTTAAATTACTGAGTATAATTCGCGCTATCCTTACAAATAAACCGAAATACTACCAATACAGAGCGCATAAAATTACAAGTTTTTAGGCTACTTAACATCTGTTAACAACCTCTGCTGTGGCCTCACACCCCATCGATCAGGTTAATTAATAAGCAAATATTAATTCCGATTTTTTCTAAAATCAATAACTTATCTATATTAAGTGATAATTTACTTGAATATGCTGCGTTAATTATCTAATATTAATTCAATTATAAAGCACCTGAGACAAAAACTGGGAGCGGAACAATGAACGATGAATTACCAACCTATGAAGTCGAAGAAATCAGTCTAGAAGAGGCGGTAGAAATACTCGCCAGTGATACCAACCAACGATAATAACAATTATGACCTCCCCTGCTTTCTTGCCGCAATTGACTGCAGCTGACTGTTGAAAGCATTACAACCTAAAAGCCCGGCATAACGCCGGGCTTCTTTTTATCTGCTTACAGCCAATAAATTATCGAGAACTCATGAGCAGGGTGATGAGCTGATCCTCAAGCACGATTCTGTCGGCTAATACTTCACCGAGCTGGGACAGGTCGTCCGATAACTCACCGAGATTATTGCAGTGATCCGAACAGTCGTATTTTTCGTTAAATGCCAGGATAACCTTGGTCATATCTGAAATTTGTGGGTAAACCCTGGCCGCCAGTTCTTTTATGTCGGTACGACGCTCCGTGCCTTCGTCAATAAAACGATAAAGCTGAAAGTGTGCGCTTGCGGTATAGTCAACAATAGCCTCACAAAATTCCTGCAGCATTAGCTGGCTTTCACGGTCAGGCGTGAAGGGCCGCATCTCGGCTAATTGGTTAAAAAGTGAAAGTGTTTCTTTACGTGTGTCCAGTAAAGTATGAAGTTGAGAGTGCGACTCAGTGCGTCTCTCCTGACTTGCTTCAACCGTTCCCAAAATAATTACCCCTTAAAATTCAACCCGCTAGATTTTATTTTGTCTAACTATGCCCTGAACACGGCCCGCCTAGCAAGTACTTTTTACAGCAAATAACCCGGTTAATTATCAGTCAATTTCAACCTGGACAGCATGCCAACCTTTGGGGCCTTCTTCGGCCTCGTATTGCACCGCCTGCCCTTCTTTCAGTGTTTTGTAACCCTCTGATTTTATGGTAGAAAAGTGGACAAAGATGTCCATGTCACTGTCTTTAGGCGAGATAAACCCAAAGCCTTTGCTATTATTAAACCATTTAACTATTCCCTGGTTCATCGTTGATAACCTTCTAATATCGTTATATTTTAATTATTTTTGCCTCAGCACCATAAAGTATACGCATTCTTATTTCGCAAAAAGCCAACGTGTTCACAATTCAATCACGAGGGTAAAACCAAGTGAAAGA
>JALTLP010000267.1 GCA_027001895.1 Chromatiales bacterium
CAACCCATACAGGAATTTCGGGGTTATAACGTTTAATCGAAATATAATTAACCTTGAGTATATTTTTTGCCGTCAGTTCTTTGCCATAGGGCAGGTGACCACTTAGTAATTCATAGGCAATAACCCCCAGGGAAAATATATCGGAACGATTACTGCCGCTGCTGCCTGTATGGTATTCGGGCGCAGTGTAGTTAATGGTGCCCAGAATATTGTTAAACTGAATAGGCGTACTGATTTCTTCAATACCGGCAATTTTTGTCGAGCCAAAGTCAATGATTTTTAACGTACCGTGTTTGTCGACAAGAATATTTTCCGGTTTTAAATCCTGATGAATCATTTCCAGTCGATGAAAAGCGCGGAGTCCACGTGCTATTTGCTCTGCAAAGTCGCGCACAGTGTTTATATTGGCTCGCGGTTCATCCTCCATCCATTGACGGAGAGTACGGCCTTCGATATGTTCGGCAATATAATATAACGCAGTTCGTTTACGTTTTATTTCCAACACTTTCATGACATGCGGGCTGTTAATGCGCCGACCGGCCCATTCTTCATGTAAAAATAAGCTGATATATTCGGCATCATCATCGTAATTAACCGAAGGTGCTTTAAGCACAATGTTTTCATTTGTTTCGGTATCCTGCGCCAGATAAACCTCGGTGCGCTTGTTGGAAAACAGGTGACGTAGTATTTTGTAACCGTCCAGCACCATGCCGGGTTCCAGTACAGGTGGAAAGGGCAGCTTAGTTAGCTTCTGATAAAATTCTTCCTCATTCTCACCGGGCAACGCGGTTACTTTTATTAACTGGCAGGTAATGTTGTCATTGGTTTTATTTTTAATGGCTTCATCAACAATGCTTTTTGCTGCCTGCTTAAGGCTGTCCTGTTGCTGAATAATTTCAACAAGTCGTTTGTCGTTAACGAATTCATAAACACCATCGGTTAACATAACAAAGATATCATCAACTTCCAGTGGCAGTTTGCGATAGTCTATTTCAAGGCGTATGTCGATACCGATAGCACGGGATAATAAGGACTTGTTTTCATTGATTTCTACACGGTGGTCATGGGTTAACAGCTTTAATTCGTCGCCACGTAATCGGTAGATGCGGGAGTCACCAACATGAAAAATAAAAGCCGTATTGGACTTTAAAACCATGGCGCTTAAGGTAGTAACCATGCCTTTGTGTGACTGGTATTTGCGCTGACCATTTCCATGCAACCAGTGGTTTAAGGCGGATATAATTTTTTGTGCAGAGGTTTGTACGGTCCAGGTTTCAGGCGTACTGTAATAATCATTTAAAAACCCCTGTACGCAGGTATGGCTTGCTTCACGACCGGCATCACTGCCACTCATTCCATCGGCAATGGCAATGGCGATGCCCTTGGTTTGTAACAGCGGCCCATCCGGTACTTTTAAACCACAGGCATCCTGGTTGTCCGGTTTGCCACCGGCAAGGCATTGTTGTGCGGTTTCAATGGTAAGTATTTGTTTCATAATTTTTTAATTAAAAAAAGCCATAAACATATTGTTTATGGCTTTTGAGGTTAACCTAAGTCAACGCCAACATGCAATAAAGTTGCGTTATTCAACTTCGATCATTTGCACCGTACCATCAGGTAAAACTTCAGCCATTTGATCCCTGGGGTTGTCCAGGAACATTGTTATCAACAAAAATACAACAAATGCAAAAGCAGCGATAACCATAAAGAAAACATCGGTCGCAACAAATGACAGTGTGGTCAAAAAGATAACGGCCCCCACGTTACCATAGGCGCCTGCCATACCAGCAATCTGCCCGGTCAGGCGGCGTTTAACTAACGGTATAATTGCAAACACGGCACCGTTACCGGCGTTAACAAACACAGAACTGAAAATTACAACGATAACAGCGAGTGCAATCCCCCATTCACTGGTTACCATACTAAGCAGGTAGTAACCAATAGCGGTACCGGCCATTAAAATACCAAGAGATAATTTACGGCCAAACTTGTCACTTATCCAGCCTCCCGCCGGACGCATAATTAAATTTAAACCTGCAAATACAGAAGCAACCAGGCCAGCCTCAACGGCGGACAGGTTAAAGGTGTCCATAAAAAACAGTGGCAGGATAGAGACGACCGAAAGCTCGGAACCAAAGGTAACCATGTAAGACAAGTCCAGTATTGCAACCTGCTTGAATTTATAGCGTTCTATTTCAGGTACGGTTTCAGTAAATACATGTTTGTTAATCTGGTAAATACGGATAGTCTGAAAAATATATAAACTGCCAAGAATAATATAAATAATATCGGTCACCCCGGTGCTTAGCATATTTAAGTTTGCTGGGCTGAGTTTCCAGGTTAAAACAGCTAATGCTGCGTATAATGGGATGTTCATCAGCAGGTATAAGAAAAAATCAAAGCGACTGGTAATTTCCAGTCCACCGTTTTTCTTTGGTTTAAAATAAGTCGAGCCTTTAGGGGTATCGGTTACACTAAAGAAATAAATTGCGGAATAAACAAAGGCGACCACACCGGTTGAAGCTATCGCCCAGCGCCAGCCATCATCACCACCAAACATCAGTGCAACCGTTGGCAGAATCACCGCAGCGCCAGCTGAACCAAAGTTACCCCAGCCACCGTATATGCCCTGTGCCAGACCGGTTTGTCTGGCCGGGAACCATTCACTGATCATGCGTATGCCAATAACAAAACCGGCACCAACAAAACCCATAAGAAAACGCATTAAGGCCAGCTGTTCATAGTCATCGGCCATTGCAAAACCAAAACACAGGAAGCTGGAAACAAACAGCAGCATGGAATAAATACGTCGTGGGCCAAAGGCATCGACTAACATGCCAATAATGATTCGTGCCGGAATAGTGAGCGCCACGTTTAAGATTAATAAAGTTTTAACCTGCTGTTCGCTTAGTCCCATCGACTCTCGCATCATCGCGAGTAAGGGTGCGTGATTAAACCAGACAAAAAAGCTGATAAAAAAGGCGACCCAGCTTAAGTGCAGGATGCGTATTTTGCCGCTAAAGGACAGCAGATTGAGGCGGTTCGATGGAGCTGACATGGTCGTTCCTTACGTTTATGGGGTAGCAGATTGCAGTGAATAAATTTAGACTCAGACCTGCATAGAGCAAGAGCTATGCCAAGACTCTAAGTTATTGTAATTATTATAAAATATTTGGACTAATTGATATAAGCGCACTATTATAGTGCGCATTGCTGATATTATAGTATTAGAAAACACTTAAATTGTGCATTCGTTATTAACCAGCCGCGTAAGTTTATGGCTTGCTTCAAGCAGAGGCATACTTATAGCAAATTGCACTAATTTGGTGCGTTTT
>JALTLP010000268.1 GCA_027001895.1 Chromatiales bacterium
GTGTCGAAGCGCTACTGGCAGTTAGATGCAACACGCTCAGATAAAAAAATGAGTGAACAGGAGTGGACGGATGCCATTCACGATAGTTTACGCAATGCCGTGCGTAAACGGTTGGATGTTGCCGATGTACCGGTGGGTGTATTGTTATCGGGTGGACTCGATTCCAGTTTACTGGTTGGTTTGTTAGCCGAAGCAGGGGTGAGTGACATACGGACTTTTTCTATTGGTTTTGAAGATCATCCAGAAGAAAAAGGCAGTGAGTTTGAATTTTCCGATGCGGTTGTCGAGCGTTATCAAACCCAACATCAAAAAATACAAATTCCAAATGCAGAAGTTTTAAAACGCTTACCTGAAGCTGTACAAGCGATGTCTGAACCAATGGTGGGGCAGGATGCGGTGGCATTTTATTTATTGTCTGAACAGGTTTCTAAACACGTCAAAGTGGTACAAAGTGGTCAGGGGGCAGACGAAGTGTTTGCCGGTTACTTCTGGTTTCCACGAATTCAACAGGATAATTTAACTCAGGGCGTAGCGCGTTTTGCAAAATATTATTTTGATCGTGACCATAGTGAATTCCTGGAAACGGTGAGTGATGATTACCGTGGAGAAGACTATACATCAAGGATTATTCAGGATTTACTGGCACGGCCACAGGCCGATACCTTTATTGATCGTGTTTTACATATGGATGTGAATACGTTGGTTGTTGATGATCCGGTCAAACGTGTTGACAATATGACAATGGCCTTTGGTCTTGAAGCACGGGTTCCTTTTTTGGATCATTATCTGGTTGAATTAGCCGCGAAGATGCCGCCGGAAATGAAGTTACAGTCGGGTGGCAAACATGTATTAAAAAAAATCGCGCGCGGTATTGTGCCAGATGCCGTGATTGATCGGCCTAAAGGTTATTTCCCGATGCCGGCCTTAAAATATGTGCGTGGTGAGTTTCTGGTATTTATGCAGGATATTTTAAATAGTCGTGCCTGCATTAATCGAGGTATTTATAATCGGGCTTATGTTGATAAGCTGCTAAAAAATCCTGATGATTATTTCACTCGCTTACAAGGTAGCAAGTTATGGCATCTGGCCTTGCTGGAATTCTGGTTTCAAACACAGCTTGATTAAACTGTGTTTACAATAATAACAGGAACACAGGCTAAACTATTTTACCGTCAGAATAACTTTTACTGAACTATCAACCGAGCTGCTATCAATATAACCAATTGCATCAGGCGTTGCGGCAACGTGCGCTTTTACAGCGGCATCATCTGGAAAAACGCGGGGTGGAACACCTTTACCGGAAAAAAGTAACTTGGTCCAGTAAGCTTTAAGCCTGCTATTTGATTTACCTAATACCTTATTATTAAAACTACTGCGTGTTGTACCAGACTTTTGCTCTATCGGAGTAACAGGGTATCCTGCGAGTGACTTTATCTTACCCAGGAACAGAGCTTTTATATCGTTGTTACTGGCTTTGGTAATTGCGATACCTGGGTTGGCAATGACGGCAATGTCTGCAAGGGCGGGTATGTTTGTCAGGGTAAGGGCGCTGATTAAGCCGAACAGCCAGATAAGTTTTTGCTTTTTTAGCTTATACATTTTATCAACCCTTAGAATATAACGTCGATACTAAAACCAAACATGCTAACTGACGATTTATTCGGTGTACTGTCAAACAGACCTTGTCCCTTGTTTGTTTTAATTTTACTTAACTCGACTTTAATGGCTGTATCTTCAGCAAGTTCATAACGCAAGCCAAGGGTCGTTGTTTTTTGATCATCATCAAGCTGACCTTGCTCAAATTCCTGTTGGGTAATATGTGGCAGCCACTTACCAACGCGATAACCAAAGGTAATATAATTCGACTTTGCTTTCATGGCAGTAAGAGTCCCCATTTTCACATCAGCGGCTTCTGCATAAACGATATAGTTGTTCCAGTCAACTTTGACGCCGAATGTGCTTACCCGATGTTCCTGTCCATTCATGGCAGTGTTGATTGTTGCGTTTGCCATTGTTCCTGCGTAAATTGATACTTGCAGTAACACTTTATCATCCCAATCGGCTTTAAGGGTTAATCCCTTGAGTTGCCTGACATCACTGCCGGTCAGGTTAACTTCACCGCCGAATAAATCAGCAGAATAATTCGTGTTGCCGATAAATTTTTCCCATAAAAAACTGGCTCCGGTAAAGGCTGTTCGAGTGGCTTGTGGGCCATTGGGGGCTTCGGTGGAGTAAATGGATTCAGGTGCGTCGATCCAGGGGTATGAAAATCCCACATCGCGATATTCATTCACAAGGCCAACGGGGTATTTGATTTTCCCCACTCGCAGGGTGAGAGGTTCGGCCAGGTTTAGGCCCACAAAAGCCCAGTCGAGATTGAGCGCATATTCATCCTCGGCTCTTGCGAGTAACTGACTGGCCAGCATAATACGATCGTTAATCCTCGCAGTGAGATTAATCCCCATTTTGGTTCCCTGGAAGCTACCCTTTTTATCGATACCCGACGTAGTGGCTTTACCCTCGTAGAATGCGGACTCGTTTGTTTCGTGATAGGCGGCACTCATAAAACCTTTAATTGATAGTTTATCTGCCCAGTTTTCTGCATAGCCACTATTGGGTGATAAAACCAGAATTGCGCTTAGAATAGCTAAGTAAGCTGGAAAATAACTATCCTTCATGGGAGTGCTGCCTCCAGTTTTGTTTATTATTAATTTCAGGTTTAGCGACCTTATTTTGATCGACTTTAGAGTATATTCATGTAGCCAAGCCTATATGGGCTTAGTATAGAATACTGAGTTGTTATGGGCATATAATTTTCACATAATTCAGTTTGTGGTGATGATAAATTCCAGCTTTATCCTGGAGGAGCAAATAGACATCGCAATTCCCGGCCTGTTTTAGTATCCTGTCGCGGATGATAGAAGAAGAAAATAACAGTATTCACACGCGTTTTCGCGGTTTTTTGCCGGTGGTCGTTGATGTTGAAACCGGCGGTTTTAATGCCAATAAGCATGCCTTGCTGGAAGTGGCGGCGGTGCCTATTTTAATGAAAGCCGACGGAACGGTGGGGATGGGTAAAACGGTGTCCTGTCATGTTGAACCTTTTCCAGGCTCGGCGATGGAAGAAGAAGCACTACAATTTACCGGGATCGATCCCTACAACCCTTTTCGTATGGCAATGCCGGAAAAGGAAGCACTGGAATATATTTTTGAGCCTATCCGGCAACTGATTAAAACGACAAAATGTACTCGTGCTATTTTAGTGGGGCATAACCCGTTCTTTGATTTAGGCTTTATCAAGGCCGCATCT
>JALTLP010000269.1:0-3002 GCA_027001895.1 Chromatiales bacterium
CACTGGATAACTTAACCCCACATATGCCTGAGAACGCGCCGCGCTATTTAATGGGAGTGGGCACGCCTGAAGATCTGGTCGAGTCAGTTCGCCGCGGTGTCGATATGTTCGACTGTGTGATGCCGACCAGAAATGCCAGAAACGGTTACTTATTTACAAGTAGCGGCATGGTGCGTATTCGCAATGGCCAGTACCAGATGGATACCCGGCCACTGGATTCTGAATGTGGTTGTTACACTTGTCAGAATTACAGCCGTTCTTATCTGCGCCATCTGGACAAAACCGGTGAAATTCTGGGGGCGCGGCTTAATACCATTCATAACCTTTATTACTATGTTCATTTAATGGCCGATATGCGCGAGGCGCTTGAGATGGAGGTATTTGCCGATTTTATTGCAGAATTTTATGCAAAAAGGCAAAAAAACGTACCGACTGCGATATAACAAGGTGCCTGTTATGGCATAATACAGCGCATAAATTTCAGTTGGTATTAAGCAAGTACTGTTAATATCAAATAATCAGACTTACAAAACAAGGGGAAACCATGAGTTTTTTCATTTCAGATGCTTTAGCAGAAGGCACACAAGCCGCAGCCGCACAACCGGGTGGTGAACAGTTTATTTTGTTAATTGGTATGGTGGTATTGTTTTACTTCATTCTTATTCGCCCACAACAAAAACGCGCCAAAGAACATAAAAAAATGGTTTCGGAAATTGGCAAGGGTGATGAAGTTGTTACCAACGGTGGTATCCTCGGTAAGGTGACTCAGGTTGGTGAACAATACCTGTCGCTGGAAATTGCCGACAATGTAGAAATTAAGTTGCAGATACAATCGGTTGGTACAGTCCTGCCTAAGGGCTCTATTAAAGCTGCAAAAAAAGATTAGTGAACAAATATAAAAAGTAAAAATCAATATAAGCCATGCTGTTGAAACAGTGTGGTTTATGTTTTAAGAGAATCTGCCATGTTAAATAAATATGCTCTGTGGAAAAATCTATTAATTCTGTTCGTGGTTTTTATAAGTATTTTGTATGCACTGCCAAATATTTACGGTAGTGATCCGGCAATACAAATTACCGTAACACGTGCTGCAGCCGTTGATGATAACCTTGCCAACAGGGTAAAAACTGAACTGAAAAGTTCGGGTGTTGAATTTACCAGTATAAAAATTAACAAGGATATTCTGGTTGTTCGCTTTAAAAATGTCGAAAACCAGCTAAAAGCCAATGAGCTGTTACGTGAGTCCCTGGGCGATGCCTATTCTGTAGCACAAAATATTATTACCGCCTCACCACAATGGTTGCTTGATATACATGCCTTACCCATGTATCTGGGGCTGGACTTGCGCGGTGGTTTGCACTTCCTGATGGAAGTGGATATGGATACTGTTTTAAAACAGGCATACGAAACCTTTACCAGCGATGTGCGCAGAGTATTGCGTCAGGAAAAAATTCGTTATATCTCTGTTAAGCAGTTAAAAGATTCAATTGAAGTCAGGTTCCGCGACAGTGACACGCTGGAAAAAGCACAGGGACCTATCCGCAAGAATCTTGATGAGCTGGCAATGGATACTGAAGAACGCGATGGAGCGTTTGTTTTAAAGTTAACCTTAACCAAGGCATCTCGCATAGAACGAAAAAAAGCTGCGCTGAAAAAAAATATCACCACCTTGCGTAAACGGGTGAATGAATATGGTGTATCAGAGCCGGTTATCCAGCAGCAGGGCGAAGATCGTATTGTTTTACAGTTACCGGGTGTGCAGTGTAGCTCCTGTGTCAAGAAAACTTTAAGTGCCGTTGCATCACTGGAGTTCCGACTGGTTGATACAAAAAACAGTGTTGAAGATGCGCTAAAAGGGCGTACACCGATTGGTTCACGGCTTTACTATGATCGTCAGGGACAACCTTACCTGTTAAAGAAACGGGTAATTATTAATGGTCAGCATATTGGTAGTGCTGCATCCGGGATGGATAATCAATCCGCAACGCCCGCCGTATTTATTAATACAAACGGTGTAGGTGCCAAGCGTTTGTCTAACGTTACACGAAAAAATATCGGAAAACCGATGGCGGTTGTGTTTATTGAGCAAAAGCCGGTTGTAAAAGAAGTCGATGGCAAGGAAGTTGTTTCTTACAGGAAAACCGAGGAAGTGATCAATGTTGCCACCATTCAGGATATTTTGAGTCGTCGCTTCCAGATAACCGGTCTTGATTCACCAAAAGAAGCACATGAGTTAGCGCTGTTAATTCGTGCTGGTGCATTGGTTGCCCCTATTCGTATTATCGAAGAAAGAACCATTGGCCCAAGCCTTGGGCAGGATAACATTGATAAAGGGACCTTGTCTGTTATCGTTGGGATGCTCATGGTTGTTGTGTTTATGGCTGTCTGGTACAAAGGTTTTGGTATGGTAGCCAATATTGCCTTAACGTTTAACCTTGTGTTAATAGTTGCCATTCTGTCTTTATTGCAGGCGACATTAACCTTGCCGGGTATTGCCGGTATTGTATTAACAGTGGGTATGGCGGTGGATGCCAACGTGCTTATATTTGAACGTATTCGTGAAGAACTCAGAGCTGGTAATACGCCGCAAGCGAGCATTCACGCCGGTTACGAAAAAGCCCTGTCAACCATTGCCGATGCAAACATCACTACATTAATAGCTGCAATCGTGCTGTTTATTTTTGGTACGGGCGCAATTAAAGGCTTTGCGATTACATTATCCATTGGTATTTTAACATCCATGTTTACTGCCGTTATGGGTACACGTGCGATTATTAATTTGTTTGTCAGTGGTAAAAGCATTAAAACATTATCTATATAAAAATATTCAGGTTTAGAATTTTAATATGCAAATTTTTAAAGAAATGACAAAGTTTGATTTTATGGGCAAGCGCAAGCTGGCGATGATTCTGTCTGTCAGCCTGATTCTGGTTTCACTGTTTTCGATATTTGATAAAGGACTGAATTTTGGTCTTGATTTTACCGGTGGTGCTTTGCTTGAA
>JALTLP010000269.1:3012-3309 GCA_027001895.1 Chromatiales bacterium
GTTCATTACCCGGAGTCAGTTAACCTTGAAGATGTTCGGAAAAAACTGGCATCGGCCGGTTATCCGGATGCAAGCGTGCTTCATTATGGTAGTAGTCGCGAAGTGCAAATCAGAATTGCGCCACCTAAAGTTAAACAAGGTGAAAAATCCAATACTGAATCCATTAGCGATAATGTTTTAGCCGCGCTAAAAACAATGGATCAGGGCGTTGAAATGCGTCGTCAGGAATTTGTTGGCCCGCAAGTGGGTGATGAATTACGTGATGATGGTGGACTGGCAATGATTTATGCACTGGGT
>JALTLP010000270.1 GCA_027001895.1 Chromatiales bacterium
CACCCCCAACCGGGCTAATTCTTCAATTTTCAGACCGCAGCCCCACAAATGGTTTAATGCGACCAGGGTTGTCGCCGCGTCTGAACTGCCACCTCCCAGACCACCGCCTATGGGCAGATATTTATCTATATAAATATCTGCCCCTAACGCGCTAGCAGAATGTGTTTTTAGTAAACTGGCTGCCCGAACAATTAAATCCTGTGGTTCAGGGATATCCGATTCTGTTACCCGGTGAACAACCCCGTCTTCACGAATATCAAACTGCAAAACATCACAAACATCCAGCATCTGGAAAACCGTTTGCAACTCGTGCATCCCGTCTTCACGCTGGCCGGTAATATGTAAAAATAAATTAAGTTTTGCAGGTGCAGGCCAGGCTGCAAGTTTGTTATCGGAAACCGTCATAGGTGATTCTGTTATTATTTTAAGTATCTGTTGTACAGGAAAATATATTATGTTTCGTCAAACAGCCATTCACCAACAACAACCCGTACTTTAATATCTTCACCGCGGGTGATAAATATTTTATCGGGCAGATCCAGTGGTTTATTGCCTGCAATGACATTCCATTTAAGGTAGCGTTTATAAACAACATCCCATTGATCTTTACTTAACGATGAAAGCCGCCCGGCCTCATCGAAACGTGCATTGTTGGTACTGCTATCTGAACCCGGCTGGGGCAGACCAAGCATCCAGAAGCGCAGGTAGCTCAGTGGCATTGCAACACCGGTATGCTCCAGTAATAGTTCTTCCGGTGTCTCGGCATAAAAAACCTGGTTATCTGAATCTTTTAATAAAACACCGTTACTGCTGCCAGCAAGCTGCACCTTACCGGCACCAAAAGGGCCCGACAGAAAAATAACGTATTGATTGCCTTTTTGCTGCCAGTCAACACTCATTGCCCAGAGTTCAGCACCATTAACAACCACCATGCGTCCTTTCATATGCCAGTCCTGCACGCCTGATAAACGTTGTTTTCGTTGCTGCCAGATTTCAGCCACTTTATCTTTTGTCACTGTTTGTTCCAGAGATGCACAGGCAGAAACCAGCATGCTCAGAACAAGCAAAAAATAAAACTTAAAGCGCCGGGAAATAACGACTGACATTTTTAAAACAACCTGGTTACATTAACGTACTTACCATTAAGGCAAAAAACGTTTCATAACATTAATCAGTGTGTCATGTTCGGGCGTATCGCGCAGAGAGTTTTTCCAGATACGTTTGGCTTCTTCTTTGTCACCCCGAACCCAGAGTACTTCACCCAGGTGTGCTGCAACCTCGGCATCGTTTAACTGTGAAAAAGCTCGTTTTAAAAAGGTAACAGCTTTATCCAGTTTACCCAGACGATAATAAGCCCAGCCCATACTGTCGATAATAGCCGGGTCGGAAGGCCGCAACTCGAAAGCCTGGCTGATATATTGCAGACCTTCGTTAACTTTATCTGTTTTGTCGACCAGCGTATAACCCAGCGCATTAAGTGCCTGGGCGTTTTGCGGGTCAAGTTTAACAACCATGCGTAAATCACTCACTGCATCATCAATGCGGTTCAGTTTTTCAAGCACCAGTGCGCGTGCATAGAGCAAATCCATGTTATCCGGGATTGCACTCAGGCCATCGGTATAAAGTTCAAGCGCATCGTTATACATTTTATTTTCGCGCAGTACTTCACCTTCGGCAATATATAACCTGACTTGCTCGTTAGGTTTGCGAACCTTGATAAACTTAACCTGTTCACGTGCCTGTTGTACTTTACCCTGTTTGCCAAGCAAAACAATAATGCGAAGTTTTGCATCGAAGGCATAGACACCTGAGTGAACTTTTGAGTACCAGCGAATGGCATCCGAATACTGTTTTTTCTTTTCGTTAATCTGCCCCAGATAAAAATTGGCTTCGTTTCTGCGGCCACCTTCGTTTGCCAGCGTACTAAAATGGTTTTCAGCAAGTTCGGTTTTACCCATTCGATTTGCCAGTAAACCCATAGCATAAAGTGCATCCATGTTTTGGCTGTTGTCATATACCTTTTCAAACTGGGCATACGCCTGCGGATACTTCCTGGCATCAACCAGCTTACGGGCATAGTACATACGTAACTTGTGGTTTGATGGTTGTTTATCTATTCGTTTTTTCAGCCATACCAGCGCTTCTTTTTCCTTGTCGAGTCGAGACAGGATAGTCGCCTTTAAAATGGCAGCTTCGTTCCAGTGCTTTTTAAGTTTTAAAACATGGTCGATGGCATTGTTGGCTATTTCATACTCTTTGGTAAGCAGCGCAAGGTTGGCGTAGGAATACCATGCATTGGCACTTTCACTATGCTTGTCAAGCAGGCGCTTCATAATATCAAGCGCAATATGCTTGTCGCGCTCTTTACTTAACAACGAAGTAATAAGCATAAAAGTTTTTTGTTCATCTCTTTTGCTTAAAGCCAGAACGCGTTCAAAATGTGACAAGGCACCTTCAATATCACCGGTACGCACCAGCATGGCAGCGACCAGTTGATGCGCATCAGCATTTTTCGGTGCCAGCTTAACCCAGATAGAACCGGCTTCCAGCGCTGCGCGGTCTTTTCGTGCAAAAATGGCAATACGGCTGGCGCGCTCCGCTATTTTTGCATCCTGTGAAATTTTTGCAGCCTGTACATAGTTGGCAACCGCCACGCCCAGCTTGCCACGTTGACCGGCAATTTCAGCCACCATTAAATAATTAAGCACTTCGGCGCTCAGTTCTTTTTTAGCTGCCTGAGGTTGATTGTTATCGGTTGGGCCCTGTTTGACCGTGCGTCCCGTTTGCCCCGAACTGGATGAATCTTTTTTATCAATTTGAGTCGTTGCAGATGGGTTGTCTTTTGCCGTTTGTTGCGTTAAATCCTGCTTCTGCGCCAAACTGCCACCACAACTGGCTAAAATTAACGCAGAAAGTGATAAAATCAGGTGTTTTTTCGTTATTTGCATAAAAAAATGTTCTCGTTTGACTAACAATAACCAACTTTTGTTGATTTTACCTTTATAATACGCGCCTACTCACTTTGTGCAATAACCGGTTTAGCATTAAGCTGTTAAACTTAAATTTATAGGCTTTTAGCCAGAATTCAACTTCTCGCTAAGGCACTGATTAAAGACGTGATTTAACAAAATAAGTTCCAACGTGGCTATATTTGCATTCGGCATCAATCATAAAACCGCTCCTGTTGATATACGGGAACAGGTTGCTTTTACCCCGGAAAAACTGCCCACGGCGCTCACCGGCATCCTCTATGAATCACCGGCCTCGGAAGCGGCCATTATTTCAACCTGCAACC
>JALTLP010000271.1:0-10950 GCA_027001895.1 Chromatiales bacterium
GATAACAAACTCTCCTCGCGCAAGCCTTCTCAAAAATGGGAAGGAAAAAAATATTTGAGGTGTTGTATGAGCACAGTAGAAGTACATGTTCCTGATATCGGTGATTTTGATGCCGTCGAAGTTATTGAAGTCCTGGTTGCGCCCGGTGACCAGATTGCAGAAGAAGATTCGCTAATTACCGTTGAGTCTGACAAGGCAACGATGGAAATTCCATCACCTGTTAGCGGTATTGTGCAGTCCTTTGATGTTTCTGTTGGCGATACAGTTTCACAAGGCACATTGCTTGGTACCGTCGTTGTTGAAGGAGCAGCAGCTGTTGAAGAAAAAACCGAAACGGCTACAGAAGCACCAAAAGAAGCAGCACCTGCAGTTGCCGAATCAAAGCCTGCCGCTGAATCTGCTCCGGTGGCAGCATCTTATTCCGGTAAGGTAGATGTTGAGGCGGAAGTGGTTGTTTTAGGTTCAGGCCCCGGTGGTTACACCGCCGCATTTCGTGCAGCAGATTTAGGTAAGAAGGTTGTCTTAATAGAAAAAGAAGATGTACTCGGTGGTGTTTGCTTAAACGTGGGTTGTATTCCTTCCAAAGCTTTATTGCATGTTGCAGAAGTGGTGAGTGAAGCACCTGAACTGGCAGAAGCCGGTATTACTTTTAATAAACCAAAGATTGATACAGATAAACTGCGCGCACATAAAGACGGTGTTATCGGTAAGCTTACGGGTGGTCTTAAACAGATGGCTAAACAGCGTAAAGTTAACGTTGTTAATGGTTACGGTAAGTTTACATCTGCAAATACCATTGAAGTTGAGGCCGCAGACGGTAGCAAGACAACGGTTGGTTTTAAAAATTGTATTATTGCAGCCGGTTCATCCGTTACAAAGCTCCCTTTTATTCCGTGGGAAGATGAGCGCGTATGGGATTCAACCGATGCGTTAGAACTACACAATATTCCAAAGCGTTTACTTGTTGTTGGTGGCGGTATTATTGGCCTGGAAATGGCAACGGTTTATTCAGCCCTGGGTGCCAATGTCACTGTGGTTGAGTTAGGCGATGGTTTAATGCCCGGTGCAGACCGCGATATGATTCGCCTGTTTGAAAGAGTTTTAAAGAAACGTTACGAAAACATCTATACCAGCACCAAAGTGACTGAATTAACACCGGGAAAAAAAGGTATCGTGTGTAAGTTTGAAGGCCCTGAAGGGAATAAAAAATCAAAAGTACCAGAAGAAGATACGTTCGATAATGTGCTGGTTGCAATCGGCCGTTCACCGAACGGTAAATTAATTGATGCAGACAAAGCCGGCGTTGTTGTAAACGAGCAGGGGTTTATTCCGGTTGATAACCAGATGCGTACCAATGTTGATCATATCTTTGCTATTGGTGATGTGGTCGGCCAACCCATGCTGGCTCATAAAGCAACGCACGAAGCAAAAGTTGCAGCAGAAGTTATCTCTGGTTTGAAGAGTTTCTTTGATAAGCGTGTGATTCCATCTGTTGCATACACAGATCCTGAAGTCGCCTGGGTTGGTAAAACTGAAGATCAGTTAAAAGACGAAGGTGTGAAATACGAGAAGGGTGCTTTCCCCTGGGCAGCCAGTGGCCGGGCATTGTCAGTGGGAGCAACAACCGGTATGACCAAGGTGCTCTATGATGCCGAAACACATCGCATGATTGGGGCAGGTATATTAGGTAAAAATGCAGGTGAGCTGATTGCTGAAGCTGCGCTGGCTATTGAAATGGGTGCTGAGATGGATGATGTTGGTTTAACGATTCACCCACACCCAACGCTTTCAGAAACGCTTAATTTTGCAACCGAGGTTGCAGAAGGCACTTGTACTGACATTTACATGCCAAAGAAGAAATAATCTCTCGCAAAATAAGAAACGGAATTACGGCGTTAAGAAATTAACTTAAAAATACTCACTTACTTTTTGTAAGCTCCGTTTTTTCGTTAATTCTTGCCTTGTACTTCCGTTTCTTATTATCCGAGAGCAGAATGGCAAAAAATTTATTCTAAATGGGATTTACCCAAAGCTAAAATAAAAAGTACTACCTTTGTTTATTCTGGCGTCTGCTCTGATGCTGCCGCCATGTCGATCAATAATACGCTTTACAGTGGCAAGACCAATGCCATTGCCTTCAAATTCCTTGCCGTGCAAGCGCTGAAAAGGGGTGAATAACTTTGCTTTATATTCATTGTTAAAGCCTACGCCATTATCTTTAATATAAAATTCATCTCCTTTTTCAGTTTGGCCAAATTTAATAACGGTAACAGTTTCATTGGCTGAGTATTTCCATGCATTTTCTAACAGGTTGGTTAAAACAATTTCCGCAAGAGATAAGTCGGCAAAAGCTTCAAGGTTGTCTCCAATTTGTAGCTGAACGTTCCGTTCTGGATCCGATTGTTTCAAGTTGTCTGTGATTGTTTTTACTATTTCTGTCAGGTTAATATTTTGTTTGTTTAACAGGTTACGGGTTAATCGTGATAACTGTAACATGTCATCTATCAGATCACCCATTTTCTGGCTGGAGGCTCTTATTCTTTGTAAATAGTCCTTACACTGGGTATTTAGAGCGCTACTGCAATCTTCCAGCAGTACCTGTGAAAACCCATCTATAGAGCGGAGTGGTGCACGCAAATCATGTGAAACTGAATAAGCAAAGGATTCAAGTTCCTTGTTCGCTACCTCCAGTGCATGGGTTCGTTCTTTAACATGTTTCTCAAGAACAGATTGTTGTTTTGTTAGTTCGGTATTTCTTTTCTTTTGAAAAAGAATAATAAGCAATAACAGATAAGCGGTAAGTATAATTGCGCTCCAGTTAAGCAATGAGGATGCAGCCTGTCCTTCTGCTATATCTTTATGCAAAGGGTGTTCACCGAGAGCCAGAACATCAAGCACCTGAAAAAACCGGTTGATGGTTTGATGATGTGCCTCATGGGTCTGCGACATTTCAGAATTGCTCAGGTGATGAGCCAGGGGGTGCCGGTGTTTTTGCCAGAGGTCTCTTTCTTCGATAATTAACCTGTCAAGTTTATCTGCAAGTTGCTTCACCATCACCAGCAACTCCTGGTTATATGCCGCTTTTTTTTGATATTTTTTTATAAGTGTTTCGGCATCTTTAATGGCGTTTTGAAAATTTAAATATTGTTCATTACTCGGGAGCTTCAGGAACTCGGCTTTTTTTAATTTCAGTATCGGGCGGCGCATTTCATCTAGTAGTTGAATTCCTGCCTGTGCTTGTTGTCCTCGTTTGATCTTTGCCGGTGTTTGTTCAACAACATTTACAACAAGAAAAATAATCAGCCCTGTAACGGCGGACATTGTGAAGGACAAGTTGTTAAAGTGCCTGATTAGATTCATCCTGGTTTGCCTGTATTATTTATAAAACCGTGTCCATTCATTCAGTTAGAATATCATACTGTAATGGTTTTTTTTCTACATGAAGTAAGCTAAAGTCATGTAAATCGCCAATAAATAAGTATTTGAGGATATTTTGGTGTTTTATGGAATGCTTTTTGCATTTTCATCCGCATGAGTTACAAAATACTTCAGATCATTGCTTTTTTTAGCCTGTTTGTTTCCGGAATGACGGCCTGTAGCCTTAAGTTTGGTGCTGATGCCCGCCAAGCTGCTGAAAGTAATAAGAAAAATCCACCCGTTAGCAAGTTTGTTGAGGTTGATAATAACGCGACAGAGGCAGAAGTTGCTACACAGCAAGCGGCCAGTGATTCGGATAAAACAGCAGCTGACGGCAAGTCGGAAGCTGTAGAAACGGCAAAATATATCCGTGTGGGTAAAAATCGTCGTTTAAAAAGAGTTGCTGCTAAAACTGATTCCATGCCCGCAAATCAACAACAACAGCCCATCGGCGCTGAAAAGTCAATGCCCGAAAAATCAGTAACCGTAAAATCGTTACATAGAAAGGCTGTATCGAAGGTGCGCCAGGTGCATCAAAAGGTTGTTAGCAAGGTCTTTAAAAAGAAAAAGGTTAGGCAAACCGTATACTACCCAACGGTGCAATTGTACGGCGAAAAAATTGATAAATCGCAGTGGAGTATTACGTCTAAAGATATTGAATGCAACTTGTCGCAAACAATAGAGGGCCTGGGTAAAGTGATATTTAACTATAATCCGGTTCAAAAAATGCGTTTTGTATTCCGGGTTAATCACCCGGTTGCAAAAAAACTGGCAAGCGAAGATTTACGCTACGACAAAGCTCTTATTACTGATGTATACCCGTACCCGGCTGTGGGTGCAAAAATAGAGTCTGTTCCGCCACAATGGAAACCTTTCGCGATAAAGAAAACGCTGGGTTATATTCCTTTACAACAAGGTTACGAACCTTTTGTTTTACCACACAGGCAAAAGATACCAGCTAAGTTAACCAATGAAACGGTTTTAGGTCTGCCTGCTAAAGCAGATACTCAACTGGCATCTCTGGAAAATCAGACCTTACCGGAAGTATGGCCAGATAGATTAATATATGAGCTTCTCGAAGGGATGTCGATAAGAGTGACTTATCGTGACTGGACGGATGGTACCCAGGATATTATCACTACTATTTCACCGATTGGTTTTGCAAAACAAAAGAACCGCTTTCAAAAATGCATAAACAAACTGCCAAAGTATAAATTTGCCAGTATTCAATACACAACCATTTACTTTACTAAGAACCAGCGGGTATTAAGTAAAAAACAACGCAAACAGATAAGAGAAATGGTTAAGTTTGCAAAACGCGATAAAACCATCAAAAAGGTTATTGTTAAATCATACACCGACAGTATGGGCTTTAAACGAGTCAACCGAAACGCAGCAAAGCTTCAGGCCGAGGCGATAAAAAACTATATGCAAAAGCTGGGAATGACTATTCCGATAACGGCAAAAGGGATTGGCGAAGGCAAATATGTAGCATCCAATCGCAGTTCTGCTGGCCGGGCCAAAAATCGTCGCAGCATTATTACCCTTATTAAATGACGCTTTCCCCTATATTCGGTATAATCCGCGCAAATTAGCAAATCCTGCTGCGGAGCAAATCATGTCAGAAGTTAAAAAAGTCGTCCTCGCTTATTCAGGGGGGTTGGATACCTCCATTATCTTAAAATGGCTCGAAGATGTTTATCACTGCGAAGTGGTCACTTTTACTGCCGATATCGGTCAGGGTGAGGAAGTCGAACCCGCTCGCGCCAAGGCTCAGGCGATGGGTGTAAAGGAAATTTATATCGAAGATTTACGTGAAGAATTTGCCCGTGATTTTGTATTCCCAATGTTTCGGGCCAATACCCTTTATGAAGGTGAGTACCTGTTAGGGACCTCCATTGCGCGGCCGTTAATTGCAAAGCGTTTAGTCGAAATTGCCAAGGAAGTGGGAGCCTCTGCCATTTCTCATGGTGCAACCGGCAAGGGAAATGACCAGGTTCGTTTTGAATTAGGCGCTTATGCCTTAATGCCCGATGTACAGGTTATTGCCCCGTGGCGTGAATGGGATTTGAACTCACGTGAATCACTCATGGCTTATGCCGAAAAACACGGTATTGAAATTGACTATGCCAAACAAGGTAAAAAGTCACCGTATTCTATGGATGCAAACTTGTTACATATTTCATACGAAGGGGATATTTTAGAAGATCCATGGAATGAACCTGAAGATGATATGTGGCGTTGGAGTGTTTCACCTGAAGCGGCTCCTGATAAAGCAACCTATCTGGAATTAGAGTATGTGAAGGGTGATATTGTTGCCATTAATGGTGAGAAAATGTCGCCTGCGACAGTGATGGAATTTTTAAACAAAGTCGGAGGTGAAAACGGTATTGGTCGTGACGATATTGTTGAAAACCGCTTTGTGGGAATGAAGTCGCGCGGTTGTTATGAAACACCTGCGGGCACCATCATGTTAAAAGCACATCGTGGGATAGAATCTTTAACTCTGGATCGTGAAGCAATGCATTTAAAAGATGAATTGATGCCTCGTTATGCAAAGATGATTTATAACGGTTTCTGGTGGTCGCCCGAGCGAGAGGCTTTGCAGGCGTTAATTGATAATACACAACAAACAGTTAACGGCACAGTGCGTGTTAAATTGTATAAAGGGAATGTGAGTATTGCAGGCCGTAAATCTAAAACAGATTCATTATTTGATGAAAATATTGCAAGCTTTGAAGATGATGGTGGTGCATATAACCAGCAAGATGCTGCCGGGTTTATTAAACTCAATGCATTGCGTTTAAGAATTGCTGCTCGTAAGAAAAAGTAAGCTGTCATTTTTTTATGTTCTTTGAGGTTTGATTTATTTTAATCCGCAGAGAGCGCTGAGGACGCCAGGGAAGTTGTTTTTCAGAACACCAAAATGAGTCGTTGCGAGCCACACAGTGGCGCGGCAATCTTTATTTACTTTAAAAAATACGCCGTTTCGCCGTGGTTATTTTTTATTACACGTAAGAAAACCCTCCCCCTAACCCCCTCCCGTAAAGGGAGGGGGAATAACAGCGGATTATTTTTTTGCTGCTTCCTAAGGGAGAGGGAGCCTATTTTCGTTTTACTCCCTCCCCCATTTCGGGGGAGGGTTGGGGAGGGGGAATGGCGACAAATTTCTTACCCTTTTTAAATTATTTTTTTCTTCGTGCTCTTTGTGTTCTTCGTGGTTTAATAACTTTCTATATTGCCGTGTTTAAACAAAAATAGATCTCAGCATTTTATCAGCTAAACTTTCTGGCTATCCAGTAATCAACGCTTACATATTTACCTGAACCAATAAAGAACAAGGTTAACAACATAATAAAATATGTTACCGCAAATTCAATACCGTTATTTAAGATAACAAAAGAACCTTGTTCGGTTAGCCAGTCATAATTTCCGTGTTCCTGAAGCAAACTTTTAGCTGCATCCAGTCTTTCTATCGCTGCTATTGCATCACTGCAATTAAATAAACAGAATTTAGCATCGGCGATAGCTTGCCAACCGTTTACCCAGTGCACACTGACGATAGCAATGATCATAGTGAACATTAATGGCATGGATACCCAACGCACTCCAAAACCAAATAGCAGCATTATTGAACCGGCTATTTCAGTTGACGTTGCAAGAAAGGCCATAAGGTCGGGCATGGGTAGGCCTAAGCCCCATTCTGTGTTACCAAACCAGGCGGATGTATCTTCAAAGCTGTTAAATTTACTCATACCCGCCATCCAGAAAATGGGTGCTAGATAAAGGCGAAGCGCGAGAGGGGCAAGAAAATCAACCGCACGGGTGCGATCAAGTAGGCCTTGCAGTTTCAATAGCATTTCCATAATGAACTCCAGTTTTTAAGTTTTATTGTTGTTAGTAGAGCGGCTTATTGGCCTTGAGTTCCAATAATAATGTTTTTTTTATGCAGGTCTGCGAGGGTTTGTTGCCCAAAACGGATAATACTGTCTATATCAGGGTTTTCTAATTCATTCGCAATTTGGGTTAATAGCTGTTTGCCTGTTAATTTATCTGGATTGTCAGCAATAAGTTGTAGTAAGCGGGCAATAACGGGATTAACTTCGGTAAAGTGAACATCTTCTTCATCTATTGAACGCGATGCAACGATATGGGTAGCTTGTTCAGAAGGTTGATCTGGCTGAAAATCAACACTGATATGTTGAACCGGGTATTGATAGCTTAATAGCCAGGCAAGATTTGATAGTACGGGCACTTCGTTTAAGAAGTCTAGCTGACTTGATAACACGGATAAATCATCTTCCAGTTCAGAGACACTTAATGCAAGCTCTACCCATTCGTAATGGGCAAGTTCGAGCATAAAGGGGAGATCATCTGTCTGGCTTTGCCTTTCTTCTTCGAGGTAAACTAAAAATTCGCGTGGCATTTCGTGAAATAAGGGTGTGTGAGCCTTATGGTTAGCAAAGTAATCACGAATTAATGTATGCCAGCGCTTCTCTCCCAATATTTCACACAGCACCGGATAGGTGGTCGACATAAAGCTTTCGACATTATTATAAAAAAGATCGCGGTAAATTTTCATGCGGCGATCTTCTATTTCTGATGGGGCAGAATTTTTATCCGGTTGACGAATATGTGCAGTAAACGCATATTGCGTTTGTTTAAAGTCTTGCGGGTTTTTAACAGAGCCAGAAGGCATGGCTACGCCTGTTTGGCTTTATTGGCAACGCCATCAGCGGATTGCCATTTATCTTGCAATGAAATAATTCTGTCGACTTCAGTGAGTAGTTCGGCTAACGGTGGAATATTAAAGTCACGTTCCAGCAGTGTTGGAATAACACCGTAGCGCTGGTAGGTTTGGTCAAGTAAACCCCATACCGGCTCAATAACATCGGCGCCGTGGGTATCAACGATTAAGTCATTGGCTTCTTCATAATGCCCGGCTATATGAATATATTCGACTCGGTCAGCCGGGATTGCGTTTAAAAATTCGCTTGCATCGTATTGGTGGTTAATACTGTTAACATAAATATTGTTTACATCGAGCAACATTTTACAGTCTGCTTGTTCGAGGACAGCATTTAAAAATTCGATTTCAGGCATTTGTTGGCCGGGGGCTGCGTAATAGGAAACATTTTCCATTGCAACCGGACGCTCAAGAATATCCTGAACGCGTTTAATTCGTTTGGCGACATAGTTTGCGGCTTCTTCTGTAAAAGGAATGGGTAGAAGATCATACAGATGACCGTCATCGCTGCAATAACTTAAGTGTTCGCTGTAGATTTTAATATTGTGTTCATCTAAAAAACGTTTTAGACGATGTAGAAACGCTTCATCGAGTGGACTCGGTGAGCCGATAGACAGGGACAGGCCATGACAGATTATGTCGTATTTTTCGGCAAATGCTTGAAATTGCTTGCCTATGACACCACCGACACCTATCCAGTTTTCGGGGGCCACTTCCATAAATCCAACTTGTGAAGGGGGTTGGTCTTGCAGCTCAGTAATCATACTGCGCCGCAGACCAACGCCTGCACCATGAACGGAATACTGCTTCTGGTTCATGTTATTGCTCATGCAAGGGTTTCTTAACCGCCGCATTTACCTTCTTTCATGTTTTTCTTGCTGCCGCCGCATTTGCCTTCTTTCATGCCTTTTTTCTTACTTGCGCCACACTTGCCTTCACCGCATTTGCCATCTTTTTTCTTCATTTTCTTTTTGCCGCCGCATTTGCCTTCGCCGCACTTACCTTCTTTTTTCTTCATGCTGCCGCCGCATTTGCCTTCTTTCATATCTTTTGGATTTGACATGTTGCCGCCACATTTACCTTCTTTAGCAACCTGGTAGCCACCAGAAAGGTCAGTCATAGCGAAAGGGTTAGCACCGGTTTCAGCCGCATTAGCAATGTTGCTAGCTGCTAAAGTTGTAGCGAATGCTGCACCAAGAACAATTGATAATGATTTAGTAGTTTTAGACATTGAGATTCTCTCCGTTATTAAAAAATTTTTTAATTATCACAAAATGTGTTGTTTATCGTATAGGTTGAAACCGGTATTAAGCCACTCTCATCCTTCACTGGGGGATATGACAGGCAGTTTCTTGTAAAGGTTCAATCTAACAGCACGACAATACCCTAATATAGACCGAATTTATGTGAATATGCCCAAAATGTTATAATTTTGTTAGATTTTTCTATTTATTTAACAAGCTGTTGGATGCAATCGATATAGTGCTGCTCATTCGGCGCGGTTTGCTCACGTTGTGCCTGCCAAATCATCTGCCCGAGGCACTCCATAAGCTGGTGCTCTGCCTCATGCGGGTTACCCAATTTGGCTGCCAGACTCTGGTGAACTTGCTGGATGCATGCCGGTCGGTTGGTTGAGAGTTGTTCCTGGAGGGCAATATGCATCGACATATGCAAAAACGGGTTGGTTTGGCCCATTTCAGGAGTAAAGTCCCTGTCAATAGTGTTGTTGTCTGCGAGTAAGGCATGGTATTCGGGGTGTTGCTGGATAACGCCAACAATCATTTGCTCCAGCGGTTGCAGGCTTGCCTTATTATTAAAATTTTCCCATGCGCTATAAAACATTTGCCGCATTTCGTTTCTGTTGTTACCAAACACCGTTATACACCTTGTTCTTAGTCGTTGTTTTTATCCTTGTATTCACACAAGTCTTCAATTACACAGGATCCACATCGCGGTTTTCGGGCAATACAGGTATAACGGCCATGCAAAATTAGCCAGTGATGGGCATCTACCTTGAATTCGTCGGGTACAAATTTAAGCAGTTTTTTCTCTACTTCCAGTACATTCTTACCGGGTGCAATATTAGTGCGGTTAGAAACCCTGAAAATATGTGTATCGACCGCGATGGTTGGATGGCCAAAGGCGGTATTTAGCACAACATTGGCGGTTTTGCGGCCTACTCCGGGCAAGGCTTCCAGCGCTGCGCGATCTTCGGGCACTTCGCTGCCGTGTTGTTCAACCAGCATCTTGCAGGTAGCCATAATATTTTTGGCCTTGGTGTTATACAGGCCAATGGTTTTAATATATTTTTTTAGGCCGGTTAATTTTAAAGCCAGGATTTTTTCGGGGGTATTGGCAACTTTAAAAAGCTTTTCGGTGGCCTTGTTAACGCCTTTATCGGTGGCCTGAGCCGAGAGAATAACTGCTATTAATAACTCAAAAGTCGAGTTGTAGTTCAGCTCTGTGGTGGGGTCAGGGATATGGTCTTTTAAGCGACTGAAAATTTCGTAACGTTTTTTAGGGTTCATATGTTTAATTTTTTTAGCCACAAAGAGCACAAAGGACACGAAGCGGAAATATAAATATTTAAAAGATAGTCCAGCAGAAATTAAGTTCTTATCCCGCGTTAGCAAGATTGCCAGACATTTTAGTTGTGGAAAAGTGCTAACTTCAACTCTTTCTTTGTGTTCTTAGTGTCCTTCGTGGTTAATTTTCCACTGCTTGGGCAGTGGTAACAACTTTCACTTTTTGTCTATCAGATAATTTCTTATCAATCACGTTTTTAA
>JALTLP010000271.1:10960-12317 GCA_027001895.1 Chromatiales bacterium
GAATAAACCCCAAACCAATAAAAGCTCCCGGTGGGAGTATCGCAAGCAGGAAGCCTGGGTAGTTTTCAATAACGGTAATTTTAAGACCTTCGGCGGCCGCACCAAACATTAAATGCGCCTGTTGGAATAAAGTGCCAAAGCCTATCACTTCGCGCATGGCACCAAGTGTAAGTAAAACAGCAGTAAACCCCAGGCCAACAAACAAGCCATCGAGAGCTGAAGGGAAGGCAGAGTTTTTAGAAGCAAACGATTCTGCGCGGGCGATAATCGCACAGTTGGTAACAATTAGTGGGATAAAAATACCAAGAATTTTATACAGGTCATGGAAGTAGGCTTCCATACAAAGTTCGATAACGGTAACAATAGAAGCGATAATCATAACAAATACAGGGATACGCACTTCGGCGCGAACCCAGTGGCGAATAAGCGAAACAGCAAGATTTGAAGCAACCAGTGTTAAGGTGGTTGCCAGTCCTAACCCGAGGGCATTAATCACCGTATTGGATACGCCCAGTAATGGGCACAGGCCCAGTACCTGTACCAGTACGGCGTTGTTGCCCCAGAGGCCTTCACTGGCTATGGTTTTAATAGATGTTTCGCTCATAATTTTCCCCATCGAAGAGTGAGAGGCTTGATAGCTGTGTTAAAAAATAATTCAAAATTGTCATTTACTGTCTGTAAACTCCGCATTTTCATTATTTTTTGCCTTGCTCTCAAGCCTCTCACTCTCCGCTGCTTAATTTATATTTAAGGCTTGATAGCTGTGTTAAAAAATAATTCAAAATTGTCATTTACTGTCTGTAAACTCCGCATTTTCATTATTTTTTGCCTTGCTCTTAAGCCTCACTATTTTTCCTTTGTGTCCTTCGTGTTCGTTGTGGTTACATTTTCAATAAACAGTTTATCACCTTGCTGTTTATAAAATAATAATGCTTTATGTACGGCTTTTACTATAGCACGTGGGGTAATGGTTGCGCCGGTGAGCTGGTCAAATGTGCCACCATCACGTTTTACCTTCCACTTTTTTTCATCGAGTTTAGCAAGCGATTTATTATTAAACTGTAATATCCAGTCCGATTTTTCGATATCAACTGCATCTCCCAGTCCGGGTGTTTCTTTGTGGTTTACAACCCGAACACCCGCCAGTTCACCATTATGTTTAATGGCAACCAGTATAGATATTTTGTCAGTATAACCGTCTGGTGCGATAGCCGTTAAAATCGCAGCAACCGGTTTCCCTTTTTTACGGGCACGAAACACGGTAACCGGGTATTTGCTACCAAGTAATTTTCTATCGGTTACTTCGATAGTATCGGTAAAAATATCATTGTCATGTTCTTCTGGGGTTATCAGTTGG
>JALTLP010000272.1 GCA_027001895.1 Chromatiales bacterium
TTGTTTTACCGGATGACTCCGGGCCATATATTTCAATAACACGACCTTTTGGTAAACCACCGACACCCAGCGCAACATCCAGACTGAGTGAGCCGGTGGAAATGGTTTCGACGTTACGCATGGCGCTGGAATCGCCCATACGCATCACACTACCTTTACCAAACTGTTTATCAATTTGTGCCAGGGCATTTGCCAGTGCCTGTTGTTTTTGGTTATCGCTTTTATCTGCTGCCATTGTTCTGCTCCCGTTATGGTTATTTTCCATGGTTTGTTCGTTTAATTCGTTACCAGGCCACATAAACATTGCCCAGCTCCACTGTGAGCTAACAATATCCAATACATTAATTGATGTCAATACTTTTTATCACCTAAATATTTTTTATTTGATAGTATTTTTTATTGATAAAGCCTGATTTATTTCGCTATACTGTAAGTCTATAAAAAATAAGGCTTAATATGTGAATTCGCAGAACCCAGCCATTAACAAGCTTAAATGGGCAAACCGGCAAAGACTCCAATATATTGAAATGATGGCGTTTTATACCGGGGTGATCACTCGCAGTGACGTTGCCAGAACCTTTGGTCTGTCCGATGCGGCAGCCACCAAAGATTTAACGCTTTATAACCAGCTCGCACCGGCTAACCTTATATATAAGCATAGCGTTTTTGGTTTTGTGCCCGGAGAGCATTTTGAAGCCGTTATTGCGGATTTAAACCCTGAAACGGCATTACCGATGATTGCCAATAACCTGACCATGGTGGGAGGCGCGGAGCCACGGCATCTGGTTTATGATATCCCGGTTGAATCACTGCCTCTGCCAACCCGTTTACCCGACAAAGAAATCCTGGCGCAGATTATCCGCGCCACCCGACACCATAAAAAATTACAGATAAACTACCTGTCATTATCTGACCGCCATGATGACGATGGTCAGGCAGAAAGTGAACGGATTATCGAGCCCCACTCTCTTATTAACACTGGCATACGCTGGCATGTACGGGCTTATAATGAGCAAACCTTTGATTTTCGTGACTTTGTGCTGTCCCGTATTCAAAATGCCAGGGTGCTGGAACAGGATGCCGAGTCCAGTGCAGAATTCGATGATGCCTGGACTGAAATAGTGACAGTGCAACTGATGCCCCACCCCAAACTAAGTGAACGCAAGCAAAAAAGTTTGCTAATGGACTATGCCGCAAAAGAAGGCATTATAGAGCTGGATGTACGTGGCTCATTGCTGGCCTATTTATTACAGCGTTTATCCGTTGACACCAGTGCCGACTTTTCGATGAACCCCAATGCCTACCAGTTGGTCATTGTTAACCGCGAAGAAATTGAACCGTTTGCCGAATGGATTTTTTAGCTGGATTGCCGCGCCTGTAAAAGCTGCAAACACTTTTCAACCGCCACAACCACGGCCTGCTGACGTACCGCATCCCGATCACCATCAAAAATCTCGGACAAGCTGTGCATTTCACCATTGATACACCAGCTAAACCAGACCAGCCCCACCGGTTTGTCATCCGTGCCGCCCATTGGCCCGGCAATACCCGATATCGCCAGACTCACCTCGGTTTTAGCCTGCTTGCAGGCACCTTGCGCCATCTCCAACACGGTTGGCTCGCTCACAGCCCCGTATTTATCCAGGGTTTGAGCAGAAACGCCCAGCATTTCCTGCTTGGCCCGATTTGAATAGGTGACATAGCCCCGCTCAAACCAGCCTGAGCTACCCGACAAATCTGTCAGGCACTTGGCAACCCAACCGCCGGTACAGGACTCAGCACAGGACATCATCCAGCCATGATTGGTTAAAATTTGACTAAGTTGTTCAATTTTAAAGCAAAAACTGTCATTTAATAGCGTCATAACGTGTATTGTGTGACCCGTATCAGGCACGTCAGTTGATAAACCAGTAGGATAGCCTACCTTATTTTAATGGTTATTGTCTTACACACAAACTGAAGCAAGTTAAGTACCCTGATGGAAATTAACAACTCGACCCATTTAAGCCACGATGCCTACTTGTTGAGCAATCAGCAAAATGCCTCGGCTCGCCAAAATGTCGCACCATTAGAACAAGTAAAGAAGGAAGATCAGGAGTCGAATAAAAACAGCTCAGAAGCAAAGGCTTTGCAGGAAACTCAGTCCAGCAAAACGAGCACCGAACAAAGTGAAGAAGTACAATCAACCAGCCTGTTTCAACCTGTCAACCTTATCAGGGCGCAACAACAAAACAATGAATCAGGCAAACAAAGTTACAAGGTAACAGCACAACAGCAACAACTTGCTCATCATGCTGAACAGGCCATTACAACCTATAATAAAGTGGAAAACACCCAATATGGACAGGAGCTGGTTAATCGCATTGAAGCGATGGCCTAGCTAAGAATATTAAAATCAATCAAGCTTAATAAAGAATCAATCATCTAGCATATGCTGGATCACCGCACCCACTTCATAGCCCTCGCCATGGCGCTGCTTCATTACCCGAACGACTTTTACACGAGCATGTAAGGGCTGGGTAAGATCATTTGAAGGCACAACTTTAATATCAATAAGAGATTCTTTAGCCACTTCATTTTCAGCAACAAACATCAGGCCACGACCACTTAAATTCTTTAGTAATGCTTTTTGATCCAGCGTGGTTTCTACCGCCACATCCTCGTCTGCATCTTCCCCGTTATTTTCCGGTGTGCCATAACTAATTGGGCTATCCACTGCCACTCGAACAAAATCGCGTTTTTCATCATAACTACGCAAAACACTTCCTCCTCTATCCTGTTTTTTTTAAAGTATAGTATGCAATATTGAAGCCGTCTTTAAAATCAAACATTTGCACCAGTATTTTATCAGGCAACGCATACAAGCCACAGCAATTTTACCGCCCAAACGCAATTCCCGCTTAAAACTAACGTGGCAGAAGATAATAAATTACAATACAGGTATATTATCCCCATGCAAAATAATACCGACACACTGGCAATGAATTTAGAACAACACACCCCAATGATGCAGTGGTGTGGATATTAATAAATTCAATAAGTTATGTTCGTAATTTTCAAAAACCTACAGTAAGACTTACATATTTTTTTAGGGTCTGTTGACCTTTCAGATATTAGACTGATTTTGAGGGAATTTTAGTTCTGACAAGGCATTTTTTACGTATCAATGCACTCCATTGATAGTAAAAAATAACGCAGTCAGGGATAAAATTAACCGAAATCAGGCAATAGATGAAAGGTCAACAGACCCTAGTATTATTTCATTTTTTTACTTCAAGTTGCCTTTGATAAAAT
>JALTLP010000273.1 GCA_027001895.1 Chromatiales bacterium
CCCTGGTATTGGTCACCTTCCCTTGAAATATATAACCCCCGGCCATTCCATTCGCCATTACGGAAGTCACCTTTATAGCTTTCACCCGAAGAGTATTTTAATACTCCCTTGCCGTGCATCAGGCCATGTTTGAATTCGCCTTTATATATGCTGCCTTCTCGCCATGACAATGTACCTTTGCCATGAAACATATTGTCGCGGTATTCGCCTTCATATAAGCCGGTATCAGGTAGCAACACCTGGCCTTTTTTATTAACCGGTAGAGAAACTTGTTTTGATGAAACTGCGGTGTAGTCTTCCGGGATATAAATTTTGCTTTGTTCACAGCCCTGTAAGATGAAAAATAAAAAAACAATGAATGTATTTTTTATAACTGAAATTTTTAAAGTCATTTCAAATTTCCTTGTTGAGTCCCTTTATTATTCGTCAAATTTCAGGATTTATCAATTTGCGCATGGATTATCCCAATAACGACTAATTTATAATCGCTACCGGTTAAAGTGACCATGCTTTAAAAATAGACAAACTTGTTCAGCCACTTCTTTTTTAAATAGTAAGCCGGAGTGTGAGCTTACCAGTGTGATATGATCACTCATGCCAGGTATTTTTGTTTCATCAAGCGCGACAGTGCCATCGCTATCCATTGTGAATTCTTTAAAAAACCGGCCAACACCGAGCCGACCGTGCCCGGCAATAACACCCAGTTTGTTTTTATATTTCCAGAGAGGCGCATCGCCTAATAATCCTTGCTCAATACTTTTACCGAGCAGGCAACGGCCGAGGTATGAACGTATAAACAGTTTAGCGAGCTGGCTGCCGGCATGGGGTGTGCCAAGGGTCACAATATTACCAGCAACTATTTCCGGGTGCTGTTGCAGTAAATGCCGAACAACCAGTCCACCTAAACTATGCGCCACGATATGCACAGGCCTGGTATCAAGTGATTTTATATACAGGTATAACTTGTTTGCTGATTGTTGCGGTGTTCTGAAAACTGTTGAATAATGAAATTGGGCAACTTTAAAACCACAGCGCTTTACCCGCCAGCGTAGCAGCGCCATATCAAAGCCAGGCATCCACAGGCCGTGGACAAAGATAACTGTTCCTAAAGTCCTCATTTTGGAAACATTCCTTATATATACATGGTCATTTTATAATTCGGGTGGTCTACAAGAGTGCTATCCACTTTTATTAGTGTAACTTTCAAATACTTATAGCCGCTATTATGAACGAGTTAACAAAACAACTATATAAAACAGATATTTATTCCATTTCTTAGTTTGGTTTCATATTATATTTACATAGGGTCTGGAATTTGTTGTATGCATGGCAAATTCTTTAAATAATAATAATGGCAAAACGTGCCAAAATAACTTGTTATACCGCGGAGTTGTATTATGCGTTATCTAAATCAGTCTTTCTTGCTGTTTTTTCTGTTTATTGTTTCTCATGTAAGCCTGGCGGCAAAGGTGGAATACCCAACGGTTAAGTTACCTGATCTTATGTCGGGTAAAATGGTCGACCTTAAAAAGTACCGTGGCAAGGTGGTTTATATCGACTTTTGGGCATCCTGGTGCGGCCCATGCCGTCAGTCCATTCCAAAGTTTAATGCTATGTATAAAAAACTGGCTTCCAGAGGTTTTGTTATTCTTGCGATTAACCTTGATGAATCAAAAGCTGACGCTTTAAACTTTCTAAAAAGTTATCCGGTAAATTATACGGTGTTGCACGATGCTAATGGCTCAACACCTAAACAGTTTGGCGTGTCGGTTATGCCTACCGGTTACTTGCTGGATCGCTTTGGTATGGTGCGCCACGAACACAAGGGTTTTCGTGAGGGTGACGAAGTTACTCTGACGAATGAAATTATCAAGTTACTTAAATAGTATTTGCAGGTAAGCGGGGGTCGTTTATATGTTATCGCGTGTTTTATTTTTGCTGCTTGCCATTTCGGCAACAGCCTGTACAACAACCATTCAACCCTGGGAACGCGGTACGCTTGCCAAACCAGAAATGCAATGGGTTAACGATGGGCCGGGCTTTGCGCTTTCCAACCATATTTATTTTAGTAAGGAAGGTAGCAGCGGTGGCAGTATGGTGGTTGGTGGTGGCTGTGGTTGTAACTAGCCTGTAAGAAAAGAAGTATTGGGTCCAAAATGAATAAACAAAAAAATAATAATAAATCTGCATTAGCGGCACTCACTGCCAGTGCCTTAAGTTTGCCGGGTTTACAGGCGCATGCCGGCACTGCGCCGGTGGATACAACGGTTGGTTATCGCTACAGTTCCTACGTAGAAGACGATGCAAAAAGCTCTGACGTTGCCAGTGGTTCGACTACCCGCTATGACATTGATACGCAACAATTCAGGTTGCTCACTCCGGTTGGTAAAAGTTTTAGTCTGGGTTTTGATGTGCTCACTGAAAAAATGAGTGGTGCATCACCGATGGGCACCCAGGCAGGCAGTGGAGGCGAACCGCAGCTGGTTATGAGTGGCGCGAGTATTTCTGAAGAGCGGGATGATGTTACCGCAGCCGTGACCCATTATGGTGAAACGATGACAACCGGCTTTACTGCTGGCCGCTCAACCGAAAATGACTACGAAGCAAATTATTACGGTATTGACTGGGAATGGGAATTTAACCAGAAGAATTCGGCATTACAGTTTTCCTATAGTCAATCCGATGATGATATTACACCCACCGATGCTGTTTTATTTGGTCGTGTTCAGAGTGCGTCAAAGAAAACGCGTGGTTTTAATGTTGGCTTTTCGCAAATACTCAGCAAGCACTCTTTGGTGCAGTTTGGTCTGGGTGTTTCAGAAGATAAAGGTTATTTAAGCGACCCATATAAAATAGACGATGCCCGGCCAACGGTGCGAACACGCTATACGGCAATTATGCGCTGGCGACAGTTTATTAAAGAAAGTAATGGGGCTTTTCATTTTGACTACCGTTATTACAACGATGACTGGGATGTTAATTCGCATACCTTTTACTTTGCCTGGAATAAAAACATAACCAGTAAAATACAGCTTATTCCTTCGTTCCGTTATTATTCGCAAACCGAAGCGAATTTTTACGAACCGTATAAAGTTGCAGGTAATACCAACCCTTATTACTCCAGCGATTATCGTTTGTCGCCTTACGGCGCTATTTCACTGGGTTTGCAATATATCCACCGCTTTAAACACTTTTCTTACACGGCAAAAATTGAACGCTACGAGGCCGATGCAGATTATTCACTGGAAAAAGTCGCAGTAGAAAAC
>JALTLP010000274.1 GCA_027001895.1 Chromatiales bacterium
GTCGTTAACCATATTGTTTAGCTGGAAGACAATGTCCGGTAATGAAACAAGTTCGATGTTATTTTTTAAAAGTTTTTCGGGGGTTAGGGTCATGCTTTAAGGCTCCATATCCTTAAATATAGTTAATTGGCAGATAAAAGTAGCATAAATCATGCCGTTTCCATGTGTATTTTGAGGGTGAAATAGTTTTCATTTACAAATACTTAAGTATAGTTTCAAAATCGTATTTTTTTAGTTATTCGTATAAATTTTTTAAAAAGTCATTCTTAATTAAGGAGGGTCTCATGTCTAATACTCAAATCAGCTTTTCTGTATCTAATATGAAGTGTGGTGGTTGTGTTTCTGCGGTGGAATCTGCACTAAAAGAGGTCAGTGGTATCGAAGATATCAAGGTGGGGCTGGAAGAACCGCAGGTCACCGTCAGTTCTTCAATGCCAGCTGCAGATATTGCAAAAATTATCAGCGATGCAGGTTATCCTGCTACACCAACAACATAAGTCAGCCTGTTAAAGGGAGTCAGTAATGGCAATAAAAAGGTTTTCGATAGGGGGTATGAGCTGTGCGGGTTGTGTCGCCAGTGTAGAAAAAGCCCTGGCCGCTGTCGCGGGGGTTTCGCAATCTGCGGTTAACTTTGCAGAGCATACTGCAGATATCGAAGGTGACTTTGTTGTTGATGAGGTTATCAATGCCGTACGCGAGGCAGGCTATGAAGCGGCCTTGCTGGAATCCGAACAGGACACCGAGCAAAAAGAAGCCGCTGAGTTTGAATATTACCGCGCTCTGGTAAAAAAATATCAGTTTGCGGCGGCTGTTGGTGTGCCGTTGTTTATTCTGGGTATGCTGGGTGTTTTACCCGAACTGGATAATTTTAGCGGCCAGCTTGTCTGGTTTGTTATAGGCATTATTACGGCCGGTGTTATGTGGTATTCCGGCGGGCATTTCTTTAGCGGCGCGTATAAAAGCTTTACCCACCATAGTGCCAATATGGACACTCTGATTGCGCTGGGCACTGGAACGGCCTGGATTTATTCTATGGTGATTGTTTTGTTCCCTGATATCGTTCCTTCACTTGCGCAACATGCCTACTTTGAAGCAGCGGCCATTATCATTGCGTTAATCAACTTTGGTTCAGCACTGGAAATGAAGGCGCGCGGTAAAACATCCGAAGCAATACAGCGTTTAATCGGCCTGCAACCCAAAACAGCCCGGGTTATTCGTGATGGTGTCGAGCAGGATATTGAAATTGCATCTGTTGGTCTTAATGAAACAATCCGGGTTCGACCCGGTGAAAAAATTCCACTCGATGGAACGGTTATCGACGGTCATTCGAGTGTGGATGAATCCATGTTAACCGGCGAACCTTTGCCTGTTTCAAAGCAGGTTGGTGATGAAGTCATTGGCGGCACATTAAATAAAACAGGCTCGTTTTTATTCCAAACAAAAAAAATTGGTAAAGACACTGCGCTTTCACAAATTATAGAAATGGTACGCAAGGCACAAAATTCCAAACCGGCGATAGGTCGTCTGGCGGATAAGATTTCATCGGTGTTTGTACCTGCGGTAATGATTATTTCTATCGTCACTTTTTTAATCTGGTATAACTTTTCCGGTATGGAAATAAGCTACGCGGTTGTCGCAATGATGACGGTGCTGATTATTGCCTGCCCCTGTGCGCTGGGTCTAGCAACACCTATTTCGATTATGGTGGGTGTCGGCAAGGCCGCCGAACATGGTATTTTGATTCGTAATGGTGATGCCCTGCAAAAAGCCGGGCAAATCGATACCATCGTTCTGGATAAAACCGGTACAGTTACACTGGGTAAGCCAGAGCTGTTACAAGTACTTGTCGCAGATGGACAGGATGAAACGCAGTTATTACAAATTGCTGCCAGTATCGAAAAAGGCTCAGAACATCCACTGGCACAAGCTGTTTTAGAAAAAGCCGTTGAAAAAAATATTGAATTGTTAACAGTGGACGACTTTAGTGCAATTGAAGGCCACGGCATTAAAGCAAATATAAGTGGTGAGATTGTTTTTCTTGGCAATGAAAAACTAATGCGCGGGCAAAATATAGACTTAAGCGACTGGCAGCAAAAACTGGACGACTTAACTGCACAGGCACAAACGCCGGTATTTATTGCAAACCAGGATAAGTTAACAGGTTTGCTTGGTATTGCCGATCCGATTAAAGAAGATTCAAAACAGGCTGTACAACGTTTCCATAAAGCCGGTTTAAAGGTGGTGATGTTAACCGGTGACCATCAGCGTACAGCAGAGGTTATTGCCAGGCAGGTAGGCATAGATGAAGTCATTGCCGAAGTGTTGCCACAGGACAAGCAAGCGAAGGTACAACAGCTACAACAACAGGCACAGGTTGTTGCTATGGTTGGTGACGGCATTAATGATGCGCCTGCATTGGCGCAGGCCGATGTTGGTTTTGCTATCGGTACCGGTACCGATGTTGCCATTGAAAGCGCAGATATTGCCTTAATGAAGGGTTCGCTTGGTAATGTAATGGATGCCATCCAGATATCAAAAGCAACGGTAAAAAATATCAGACAGAATCTGTTTGGTGCGTTTTTCTATAACATACTGGGTATCCCGGTTGCGGCGGGTATTCTGTTTCCGTTTATCGGTATGCTACTTAATCCAATGATAGCAGGCGCGGCAATGGCGATGTCGTCGGTTACCGTGGTGAGTAATGCAAACCGACTGCGCTTCTATAAGACCGGTGGAGAAAACTAATGCTTGTAAATATCATTGGCCTGGTTTTAATTGTCTTAATTATCTGGTGGTTCTGGTTGTCGGGTAAAAAATAGTTTTTTAACCACAAAGGACACGAAGAACACAACGAAAAAAGTTATATTAGTGTAAGGTTTGCGCTTGTAATTTCTGTTAAATGATTGATGGTGTTTTAATAAAAAGATTAGCGTCATTGAAGGAACAAAGTGAGATGGCAAACTATTCTGAATAGTTTCTGTAACAATAAGATTGCTTCACTGCGTTCGCAATGACAGTGCTTTTCTTGCATCGTGCTCATTGTGATCGTCGTGGTTAATAATAGTTTTTAAAATATTAAAGGTATAGGTATGGCCTGGTGGGGTAAAATTCTTGGTGGTGGTTTTGGTTTCTTAATGGGCGGTCCATTAGGTGCAGTAATGGGTGCTGCGTTTGGGCACCAGTTTGATAAAGGTATGAATCAGGACTTTGAAGGCCTGGGTTACGAAGCACAGGAACGTACTCAACTGGCCTTTTTTA
>JALTLP010000275.1 GCA_027001895.1 Chromatiales bacterium
ACCACACAGACAGATAATGTCGCAAAAGTACCGTTCTTTGGTGACTTGCCGATTATTGGTGGATTATTCAGAAGTCATACTGAAAGTAATGATAAAACCGAACTACTGATATTCGTTACACCAAAAATTATCAGCGACAATCTGACACTTTAATCTTTAATTTTCATCTGTACTTAATAAGGGGGCTTTTAGCCCCCTTTATTATATGTGCATAATTTTATATCAATACAGGCAACCTACAACCTGACACTTATCAGAGATATGGTTATTGCCTGAAAACTGATATGCTTGGATTTAATTAATACATCGCCATAAAAATGATGCCTCATTCTCAAAATATAATCCTGGTTGGCCCAATGGGCTCAGGCAAAACCACTATTGGCCGTCAGCTTGCCAGGCAGTTAAGCATGGATTTTTTTGACAGCGACCATGAAATTGAAAATCGAACCGGGGCGAATATACCTTTAATTTTTGAACTTGAGGGCGAAGCCGGGTTTCGTAAAAGAGAAACCGCCATGCTGGACGAACTGAGTAACAAGGAAAATATCGTTCTGGCTACCGGCGGAGGTGCTGTACTGGCTGATTCAAACCGCAAAATGCTGCGCCAACGTGGTGTCGTCATCTACCTGTCGGCAAATATCGAACAACTCTGGGAACGTACCCGAATGGATAAAAACCGGCCATTGTTGCAAACTGACAACCCTCAACAAAAAATTAAAGCCCTGCTAAATGAACGCGATCCACTCTATCGTGATGTTGCGGATATTATTATTAATACCGGTGACGGTAATATTAAATCCACGATCAAAAAAATCGTCTCGCAGCTCGACAGCCACAAAGCGGTTTAAATTTTAATAGCCCGCTACTTATCGTATACTAGGGTAACTAACCACAACCCGAAAATTACTTATACAACAGATGAAAACACTGAGCGTTGACCTTGGCGACAGAAGTTATCCTATTCATATAGGTACCGACTTACTTGCTAACAAACAACTGGTAACACCGCATGTCAGCGGTTCACAGGTTATGATAGTCAGCAATGACATTGTTGCGCCCTTATATCTTGAACAGGCTCGCGCATTGTTTACCGACTTTAAGTGCCACCACGTTATTTTACCCGATGGTGAAAAACACAAAACCTTAAACGACCTTAACCTTATCTATGATGCCCTGTTATCCAGGCATTTTGATCGTGGTTGCACCCTGGTTGCACTTGGCGGTGGCGTGGTGGGTGATATGACCGGCTTTGCCGCAGCAAGCTACCAGCGCGGTGTTAATTTTATCCAGATACCAACCACCCTGTTATCACAGGTTGACTCATCGGTTGGTGGTAAAACCGGGGTGAACCACCCGCTTGGCAAAAACATGATCGGCGCCTTTCACCAGCCCAGTTGTGTGCTTGCCGATATCAATACGCTGAACACGCTTGAAGATAACCAGCTAAGTGCTGGCCTGGCCGAGGTTATAAAATACGGCCTGATTCGACTGCCAGAATTTATCAGTTGGCTGGAACAAAACATGGATAAACTGCTGGCACGTGATCCACAGGCACTCAGTTATGCTATCGAAGTTTCCTGTCAGTGCAAGGCTGAGGTTGTCACCGCCGATGAAAAAGAAGGCGGTGTACGCGCACTGCTTAATCTTGGCCACACCTTCGGCCATGCAATCGAGTCCGGTGCTGGCTATGGTAACTGGTTACACGGGGAAGCCGTTGCTATTGGTATGCTAATGGCCGCCGAGCTGTCCATGCGCGAAGGCTGGTTAAGCAGCAAAGATGTTCAGCGAGTTAAAGATCTTATTATTGCCGCAAAACTACCGGTTGAACTTCCGGACATGATGACTTACGACGTATTTATGGACTTAATGCGTGTCGATAAAAAAGTACGTGACGGTAAAATTAATTTTGTATTGTATAACGCACTTGGCGATGCAAAAGTCACTCACGACTTTAAGGCCGAACACCTGCGTCAAACCATCGAACAATACCAGAAAAAAAACTAACAACTGTATTTAAAACACTTTCAGGATACCTTTATGCAACTCGCCCCTTATGCCGCGCAACAGTCCAGCTCAAGAGGTCGGCGTTTTGCAGAACCCACACCCCAGTACCGCACAGACTACCAGCGTGACCGCGACCGCATTGTGCATTCATCGGCATTCCGTCGACTTGAATATAAGACCCAGGTTTTTGTAAACCATGAAGGCGATATGTTCCGCACCCGCCTGACACATTCTATCGAAGTCGCGCAACTCAGCCGCAGCATTGCCCGCATACTTGAACTTAACGAAGACTTAAGCGAAACCATTGCGCTGGCACATGATCTTGGCCATACCCCGTTCGGTCATGCCGGCCAGGATGCCTTAAATGCCTGCATGAAAGACTACGGTGGCTTTGAACACAACCTGCAATCATTACGCACTGTCGATAAACTTGAACTACGTTATGCTGATTTTCCCGGTTTAAATTTAACGTTTGAATCTCGTGAAGGGATTTTAAAACACTGCTCACATAAAAATGCCAGACAGCTCGGTGATGTGGGTGAACGTTTTTTAAAAAAACAACAGGCCGGCCTCGAAGCACAAATTGTTAATCTTGCCGATGAAATTGCCTACAACAATCATGATGTTGATGATGGTCTGCGCTCAGGTCTTATTACGATTGAACAGTTACTCGACGTCGATTTATTTAAAGAACAGTTCGACATCGTGCAACAACAATACCCAGAGCTCAATGACCGCCGACAGGTACACGAAATAATCCGTCGGATGATCAACCGCCAGGTGGTTGACCTTATCGATACAACAAAAGCAAATCTCATACAGGCACAACCTGACAGCATCGACAGCGTACGTAATCACTCTGTACCGCTTGCCCACTTCAGCGATGCAATGAAGCAAATGAACCAGCAACTAAAACGTTTTTTACGCACCCAAATGTATGCCCATTACCGCGTACATCGCATGTCGAGCAAGGCAACCCATATTATCCAGCAATTATTTAATGCTTTTTTAAACGACCCACAGTTACTTAATCCCAAGTATCAGCAAATTGTTACTCAAAAAGAACAACACCATGCCGAACTTGGCAAAGCCCGCGCCGTTGCCGACTACATTGCCGGAATGACCGACCGCTATGCGATTGCGGAATACGCTAAAATTTTCAACCCAACCGAACTCACTTAATCACCGACAAGCCCGACGAATAAAGCATAAATGCCACATATAACAATGATTTAGTAGCACACTATGCTATATTATTGAGTATAATTGACGCATGACTTCAGGCGTTCGGTTAATATAATATGCGTATCTATATGCAGATAAAACAACAGGACCAACAAACCCGTTACTACCAGTTACTACTGCAACAGGATTTACTCGAAGGCTGGACACTGGTACGTGAATGGGGCAAACAAGGCTCAAGCGGAAGAGTCAAACGGGATCACTTCCCCTGTCAAAATGACGCACTGCGCGCAATGGAACGTGTTCGCGATGCACAGATAAGCCGGGGCTTTCAAACCGTCTTTATCCAGGGAGCCGAGCCCAACTATATACCGGACGGCAATAATTTGATGGGTTCAAATGGCTAACTACAATTCAAACCCGCTTAAACGCCTTGAACCCGCCTATCTTGCCCAGTACGGCCTGAACGAAGCTCCCTTTTCCAGCCAGCACAACGACAACTTCCTTTACCTCGATGCTGAACGTCAGCAAAAACTCGAAACTCTTAAACACTTAACCCAGTACAGTAACCTGCTACTGATTGTGACTGGCGAACGCGGCATCGGTAAAACCAGCTTAATGCGGCGCTTTTGCAACAGTGCCGATGATTCCTGGTATCTCTGTGAAGTCAACGCCAATACCATGATGGATGCGGACAGCATGCTGGTTGATATTGCCGGTGGCTTTGGCCTCAACGGCCTGCCCAGAGACCCGTCAAGTGTGCAGGAAATTGTGTTTGAACATTTAAAAGCCTTACAGCATGACGATCTGGTGCCTATCTTGCTGATAGATGATGCCCACGAACTTCCAAAAGACGCGCTTGAAACATTATTTTATTTTGCCGATATCGAGGCGGCCGAAGGCCATCTGCTGCGTATTATTTTATTTTGCGAACCACAAATTGATATCATGCTGGAGTCGCCCTCGATTCGTCCGTTAAGAGAACGCATTACCCATACACTGGATATTCAACCTTTAACCGAAGATCAAACCGCCGAATTTATTAAACATCGCATGGCCGTTGCCGGCTTTGAAGGCGTGTCTCCTTTTACTCCCAAGGTCATCAGAAAAATCCATAAAATTGCCCGCGGCATTCCTTCGCATATTTGCGAGCTTGCACACCTGCATCTCGATGACGCGGCCAGTTTAAACAGCAAAGTTGTCAATGTTGATTTAAATGAATCACTCGACACCGACAAATTTAACGACCAGTTCAGCGCAGAAGATCTGGGCTATACCCCTGCCGATAGCGAACCGGCAAGCAGCAACCCGGCGCTTTTTAACCAGTCAACCTTTAGTGCCCGCCACTATGTTTTTATTGCGATAGTCGCTATCGTCGCCATTATTGTTTTAACCATGCAGGATACCATTAACGAAGCGGTTGCCCCGGAACAAACCGCCATGGACACCATTAACCGTAACCTGCCTTCTGCCATTAAAAACAAAAAGCAGGCAACAAAACCAAAAGAAATTACGCTTAAAGGGCCCGAACCTGTACAGGCAACTCAACCCCCTGCCCCACAATTAGAAGATGAGCCGACAGACCAAACTCAACGGACACAACAAGACCCGAGCCAGACAAATACAACAGCCACCAGTGAAACTGAATCTGCTACTCAGCCAGGGCTGGCAAACAATGTATTACCACAGGCCAAGCCAGTAAAATATCTGTTAAGCGAAGTTTCACCCAACCCGGTTAGTGGTAGCAAAAAACCCCAAACCATTATTGTTAAAGGTACGGGTTTTAAAAGTGGTACTCAGGAACCAACTGTTTACGTTAGCTGGACGGGAAAAACCAAAGCATTAAAACAACATCAATATAAGATTATTGACGATCAGACCATCGAACTAAATATTACAACTGGCACAACAGCAGATAACTGGACAGTACAATTAAAACAAAACGAAACAGAATCCAACAAGCTGGCCTTTAATGTTGTTAAACCAAAAGCAAAACCGGCCAGACTCACAACACTTGCCGGCTTTAAAAATGAACGCTGGATACTGGACCAGGAGCCCAACCACTTTACCCTGCAACTACTCGGCACCTACAATAAAGAAAGTTTAAAAACATTTTCTAAAACCAATAAGCTCGGCAATAATATTGCTATTTATCAGACATTACGTAACGGCAAACCGTGGTATTCACTTATTTATGGCAGTTATAATTCCAGAGAGCAGGCGGCCAGAATAAAAAAACAAATCAGTAACAAAAAAGTAAAACCCTGGCTGCGCCGTTTCGACAGTGTCCAGGCAAAAATTAATACCGAACAAACCGATACCACACCGGTTAAGCCTGCTGGCAAAACATCAACCGCCAGCAAATCCTCAACACCGGTTATAACCAATCCACCGATTACACAAACCGGCGATTCCGAAGCCTGGCTATGGAGTCAGGATCCACGCCGCTATACTTTGCAGTTACTCGGTGGCAGAAACGATAAAAGCATCCGCCAGTTTATCGCTAAATACAAACTAAGAGACAAAGCGGTTTATTTTCACACCCGACATAATCAACGTAACTGGTACGCGCTTATCTACGGCTCTTATGAAAACCGTCAACAGGCCCTGCAAGCCATCAAAAAACTGCCACCCGCATTACAAAAAACATCTCCCTGGGCGCGCAGCTTTGCCAGTATTCATAAAGATCTGGATCAATCACAGTAAGCCTGAAATATTTATATCTGTAAGACAGTCAAACCTGACTGATTAGCCTTTACTTAACTGCTCGTAAACAAACCCATGCAGCACCAACCTGTCTTTCTCTTCAACAAAACGAAATTCCAGACCATAGGCATAGCTTGTTTGTTGTTCGCTTTCATTCGCTTCAACTCGACGTATTGTTGCCAATATCTGTAAATACTGTTCCACTCCGCCGACGGTCAGTTTTGCAGACATACTAATGTCTTCACCGACATTGCCAATCGGTTTTATTGTAACCAGCTTTGCACCACCGGTACTCAAATCGGTTAATTTAGCTGAAACAGAATCACCATTGGTATTTTCGAAATCACCGCTTTGCACAGAAACGATCAACTCAACATTGACTCGCTGGGCATTGCGCACAACAACCGATTCTACTTTTTTAGGATAGGACAAATGTAAATAAGGATAGGGGCTGGCTTTACTCTCCATAACAGTCACATTAAAAGCATAGACGGTCTGACCAGAAAATAATCGAACAATAAAGAGCTGGCCATTCACCACTCGAATTAAATCACCGTTTGCCCTGGGCATTGTCACAATAAGGCTTTTACCATCACGATAACCGATCAATTTTACAAAAATCCGCTCATCCGTCTTAGAGGAAGGATCCTGTAGCTGAATACTTTCACCAATATCTACTTTTATCTCACTAAAATTAATCGACATACTCTTTTTATTCCATCTGTTGTCTACAGGCCCAACATGCTCTCATTAAATTATCGGCAATCGCTTAATATTTTTAACAAAAATCACCCTTTTGAGTGATATTTCCAGATGAATCCACGGTTATTCCTCTGAACCACCGAGCACACATTAACCTGCTGATTTATATAGCTATTTATCCTGTTTATTGGTCAAACACAGGCATTGAAGCAAACCCCGTTGGGCTGTATACTGCGGAGCCATTTTGTCTCCTGCTATGGTGTAGTTCGCCTACCCTCGAATAAGATACCTAAATGGGCGAAAATCAGCCTCTTTTGGCTCTAATTTATTGATATTTAAACAAATTTGATGTGTAACCTATGAAGTTAAACGGCCTTTATAACCCTAAATTTGAACGTGACAATTGCGGCTTTGGCCTGATTGCCAATATGGACGGCGAAGCCAGCCACTGGCTGCTCGATACCGCCATTACCGCATTAGGCAGACTGACTCACCGTGGTGCGATTGCCGCTGATGGCAAAACCGGTGATGGTTGCGGTTTATTGCTAAAAAAACCAGACAGTTTCCTACGTGCACAGGCCAAAGAGCTGGGGTTCACCTTAAAAGACAACTACGCCGCCGGCATGGTGTTCCTTAATACCGACTACGACAAGGCGCAGTTGGCACGCGACACCTTGTTTAAAGAATGCCGCGTCGAAGGCCTGGACGTACAGGGCTGGCGTACTGTGCCCACCGATTACTCCGCCTGTGGCGAAGAAGCCTTAAAGTCTGTGCCAACCATTGAGCAAATCTTTATTAACCCGGCCGATGATATGGATGACGCCGAATTTGAACGCCACCTTTATATTGCGCGTCGCCGTACCGAAAAAGCTATCGAACCAAACGATGACATGTTTTATATCCCCAGCCTGTCATCACATGTTATTTCATATAAAGGGCTGGTTATGCCGGAAAACCTGCCGGTTTTCTACCAGGACTTAAACAATAAGGCGATGGAATCGGCCACCGCGGTTTTCCACCAGCGTTTTTCAACCAATACCTGGCCACAGTGGCGGCTGGCCCAGCCTTTCCGTTATCTGGCACATAATGGTGAAATCAATACGATTCAGGGCAACCGCAACTGGTCGGTTGCACGTGGCCATAAGCTCGAAACCCCGGAACTGCCCATGGAAGATATCCGCCCACTGGTGGGTTTAACCGGCTCCGACTCCAGCAGCCTCGACAATATGCTCGAAGCACTCATTGCCGGCGGCATGAGCATGTTCCATGCAATGCGCCTGCTTATCCCACCTGCATGGCAAAATGTAGAAGTGATGGACCCGGACTTACGTGCCTTTTACGAATATAGCTCGATGCATATGGAATCATGGGATGGCCCGGCCGGCATTGTCATGACCGATGGCCGTTATGCAGCCTGCAGTGTAGACCGTAATGGCCTGCGCCCGACGCGCTGGGTAATAACAAAAGATCGCCATATTACCCTGGCTTCTGAAATTGGCGTTTACGATTACGAACCCGATCAGGTTGTTCGTAAAGGCCGTTTACGTCCCGGCGAAATGATTGCCGTTGATACCGAAACCGGTGAATTACTATTACCGGAAATGATCGACGAACAACTTAAAACCCGCCACCCATATAAACAATGGATGCGTGAGCATGCAGTACGACTCGACTACAAACTCGACGAAGAATGTTCAACCGCTGCTATCGACAGTGAAACCTTAAAAACTTTCCAGAAAATGTTTCAGGTCAGTTTTGAAGAACGCGATCAGGTTATTCGGGTACTTGCCGAAGCCGGACAGGAAGCCATCGGGTCGATGGGTGATGATACCCCGTTCCCGGTTTTATCCCGACAGGTGCGCTCGCTCTACGACAACTTCCGCCAGCAGTTTGCACAGGTCACCAACCCACCGATTGACCCTATCCGCGAACAGGTGGTGATGTCACTTGAAACCTGCTTTGGCCCGGAACGCAATATGTTCGAAGAAGGCCCTGCTCAGGCGCAGCGTTTACTCGTTAGCACACCGATATTGTCAGCCAGCAAGTTTAAGCAGTTACTGGGCATGGCTGATAAAAGTGCCGAGTACGCACATCAACATATTTATTTAAACCGCCCGCATTCTTTGCCATTAAAAGAGGCCATTAACAAGATTTGTGACGAAGCGGTTGAAGCCGTTAAAGCCGGCAAAGTTATTCTGGTACTCAGTGACAGCGACATAACACCCGGCACCCGACCAGTCCATGCCTTGCTGGCAACCGGTGCAGTACACCACCGTTTAATTGCCGAAGGCCTGCGTTGTGATGCCAACATCGTGGTTGAAACCGGCACAGCACGTGACCCACACCACTTTGCCGTTTTAATTGGCTACGGTGCCACCGCCATTTACCCTTACCTTGCTTACGAAGTGATTCGTGACCTGATTGCCAGCGGCGAAATAAAAACAAAAGACGCCTGCAAGCTCGATATTAACTATCGTAAAGGAATTAACAAAGGCCTGTTTAAAGTCACTTCTAAAATGGGTATTTCCACCATTGCCAGTTACCGTGGTTCACAGTTATTTGAATGTGTTGGTCTACACTCAGAAGTGGTCGAGCTGTGCTTTAAAGGCACTACCAACCGTATGGAAGGTGCCAACTTTGCCGACCTTGATAATGATCAAACTCAACTCAGCAAACTTGCCTGGAATCCACGTAAAAATATCGGCCAGGGCGGCTTACTTAAGTTTGTGCATGGTGGCGAAGACCATGCTTATAACCCGGATGTGATCCAGTCACTGCAAGTGGCCGTTAAATCCGGTAACTATGATGACTATCTTGTTTATGCCAACCAGATAAATAACCGTGCGCCATTGGCCTTGCGCGACTTACTGGCGATTAAAGCAGACAACTGCAAAGCTATTTCCATTGACGAGGTTGAACCAATGGAAGCAATCGTCAAGCGTTTCGACAGTGCCGCGATGTCACTCGGTGCCCTGTCACCCGAAGCACACGAAACACTGGCCGAAGCCATGAACACTCTCGGCGGTCGTTCTAATTCTGGTGAAGGTGGCGAAGATAAAAAACGTTACGGCACCGTTAAACGTTCCAAAATTAAACAGGTGGCTTCCGGCCGGTTCGGTGTCACACCTGAATACCTGCGCAGTGCCGAAGTAATGCAAATTAAAGTAGCCCAGGGTGCCAAGCCCGGTGAAGGTGGGCAGCTACCCGGCCATAAAGTTAATGACTTAATTGCCGAACTGCGTTTTTGCAAACCCGGCGTTTCATTAATATCGCCGCCACCGCATCACGATATTTATTCTATCGAAGATTTAGCCCAGCTTATCTTCGACTTAAAAGAAGTGAACCCGGACGGGCTGGTATCGGTCAAACTGGTTGCTGAAGCCGGTGTGGGCACCATTGCAGCCGGTGTTGCAAAAGCCTATGCCGATCTTATTACTATTTCCGGTTATGACGGCGGTACCGCGGCATCACCTCTGGCCTCGGTAAAATATGCAGGCAGTCCGTGGGAGCTGGGTTTATCCGAAACCCATCAGATACTGCGTGCCAATAATCTGCGCGATAAAATTCGATTACAAACCGACGGTGGTTTAAAGACCGGCCTCGATGTTGTTAAAGCGGCTATCCTCGGTGCAGAAAGTTTTGGCTTTGGTACCGGGCCAATGGTCGCAATGGGATGTAAGTACTTACGTATCTGCCACCTCAATAACTGCGCTACGGGTGTTGCCACTCAAGACAACGTACTACGCTTAAAGCACTACCGTGGTGAAGTCGAGTGGGTGATGAATTACTTCCGCTTTATTACAAGGGAAGTCCGCGAAATTCTAGCCAGCCTCGGTCTGAAAAAATTAACCGATCTGATCGGCCGCACCGACTTACTCGAAACCCTTGAGGGTGAAACCCCTCGCCAGCAGCAGCTCGACTTCTCGGCTATTTTAACCGATGCCGGTGTGGATGCCGCTAAAGCCCAGTTCTGTGTTGAACCAAAGAACGAACCGTTTGATAAAGGTGAACTTGCCCAGCAAATGGTTAAAGACACCGCCGATGCAATTAAAAACAAAAGTGGTGGCGAGTTTGCTTATAAAGTTAGCAACACCGACCGCTCTATCGGCGCACGTGTTTCCGGTGAAATTGCCGCACAACATGGCGATGCCGGCATGCAGGCCAACCCGGTTACTTTGCGTTTAAGCGGTACGGTTGGACAAAGTCTTGGTGTATGGAATGCCGGTGGCTTACATATTTACCTCGAAGGCGATGCCAATGACTACGTTGGTAAAGGCATGGCCGGCGGCAAACTTGTTTTAACCGCGCCAAAGGTCAGTCAGTTCGACCCGGCAGAAACACCCATTATGGGCAACACCTGTTTATACGGTGCCACCGGCGGTAAATTATTTGCTTCCGGTTTGGCCGGTGAACGTTTTGCAGTACGTAACTCCGGTTGCCATGCCGTGGTTGAAGGCATAGGTGACCACGGTTGTGAATATATGACCGGCGGTCTGGTTACGGTACTTGGCCCAACCGGGATGAACTTTGGTGCCGGTATGACCGGTGGTTTTGCCTACGTATACGATGCAGAAAACCAGTTTGCAAACCGCTTTAACCACGACATTGATATTCAACGTATAGCAGCAGAAAACATGGAAGACTACCGCTGTCACCTGCGTGATGTTATCACTGAATTTGTTACCGAAACCGGTAGCAAACGTGGCCAGTATATACTGGATAACTTCAGCGACACCGTAGGTAAGTTCTGGTTAATTAAACCAAAAGCACTCAGCCTTGAAACACTGCTGGAAGACTTGCAACACGCTGCGGCTTAAAAAACAAATTTAAACAAAACAAACTCCCGGTGATAAACCCGGGTTAACAGGCAAAGATGTTATGGGTAATACTTTTCAATTTTTACAGGTAGACAGAACCGACCCGAATAAAAAACCGGCGGTTGATCGTATTAAAGAATACCGTGAAATTTACACGCTATTTGACCAGCAACGTGCGGAGCAACAGGCAGACCGTTGTCTTGAATGTGGCAACCCCTATTGCGAATGGAAATGCCCGGTACACAACTATATTCCTAACTGGTTAAAACTGGTTGCCGAAGGCAACATACTTGAAGCGGCTGAATTATCTCACCAAACCAATTCACTGCCGGAAATTTGTGGCCGGGTTTGCCCACAAGACCGTTTGTGTGAAGGCGCCTGTACCTTAAACGATGAATTCGGTGCAGTAACCATTGGCTCGATTGAAAAATATATTTCTGATACTGCCTTTAAGCAAGGCTGGCAGCCTGACTTGTCTAAAGTAAAAGCTACCGGTAAAAAAGTTGCCGTTGTAGGTGCAGGGCCGGCGGGTTTAGGTTGCGCCGATATACTAACCCGTAATGGCGTTGAGGTTACGGTCTATGAGCGCCAGCCTGAAATTGGTGGCTTGCTTACCTTTGGTATCCCTGAATTTAAGCTTGAAAAAGAAGTGGTAAAAAACCGCCGCGATATTTTCGAAAAAATGGGTATTACCTTTAAGACCAATAC
>JALTLP010000276.1 GCA_027001895.1 Chromatiales bacterium
CATCCATATAAGCAATTCGCGCCAGCCCATTTGATAAGGTCAGTGCAGTTTCAAATGAATCGGCCAGCCGTTGTTTAATATCTTCGCGTACTTTAAATCGGTCAATCACAACTTCGATGGTGTGCTTCTTACGCTTGTCTAAAGTATCGATCTGATCAAGTTCATGTATCAAACCATCAATACGTGCGCGGACATAGCCGTCTGCACGTAAACTGTTGAGGGCATGTTCATGTTCGCCTTTACGCGCATCAATCACCGGGGCAAGTAACATTAGTTTGGTGCCTTCGGGCATAGCCAGTACCTGGTCAACCATCTGGCTAACCGTTTGTGCATCGAGCGTTGTGTTATGTTGTGGGCAGCGCGGTTCACCGGCACGGGCAAACAATAAACGCAGGTAATCGTAGATTTCTGTTATTGTACCCACGGTTGAGCGTGGATTATGCGAGGTGGATTTTTGCTCGATAGAGATGGCGGGAGAAAGCCCTTCAATATGATCAACATCGGGTTTTTCCATCACAGACAGAAATTGCCGTGCATAGGCTGACAACGACTCGACATAGCGACGCTGCCCTTCAGCATAAATTGTGTCAAAGGCGAGTGACGATTTGCCCGAGCCGGATAAACCGGTCACAACAATCAGCTTGTCGCGGGGTAAATCAAGGTCAATATCTTTTAAGTTGTGGGTACGGGCCCCACGAATGTGAATTGTGTCCATCTATCGATTTTTCGTTGAATGCAAACCTGTTAATATACGTGCCTATTGAGTTGGACGCAAAAATAAATAGACTGTACAAAAAGAAGTAGAAACCTTTGCAAAACCAGAATAATGAAACAATGAGCCGGGTAGAAAAGCGTACGGCTATATCGTTGGCCGGTGTCTTTTCCACCCGAATGCTAGGGTTATTTATGATTTTGCCGGTGTTTTCGTTGCTGGCGCAAAAACTCCCTGATTACACTCCAACCCTGGCCGGTATTGCCATGGGAATTTATGGGCTGACTCAGGCCACTTTGCAGATTCCACTGGGTTTATTATCCGACAAGCTTGGCCGCAAGCCGGTAATTATTGGTGGCCTGGCTGTTTTTGCCATTGGTAGCGTGGTGGCTGCCACGGCGGATACCCTGACATGGATTATTATTGGCCGGGCTATGCAGGGGCTCGGTGCGGTTGCCAGCGCGGTTATGGCATTGGCCGCTGACCTGACCCGAGAAGAACACCGTATGAAGGTTATGGCCACCATTGGTATGAGCATTGGTTTTTCCTTTGCGCTGGCATTGGTGCTGGGGCCTGTTATCAATAGCTGGTATGGCTTGTCCGGTATTTTCTGGTTGACGGCCATCCTTGCGGTTTGTGGCATATTTATTGTGGTGCTGTGGGTGCCAACCCCAACAAGATCGACTTTTCACCGCGACACCCAGGTTGAAACAGGTTGGTTTAAGGCTGCTCTGAGTGACAGCCAGTTATTACGCCTCGATGCCAGCATTTTTATCCTGCATAGCTTGTTAATGTCCACTTTCGTGGTCATGCCGTTTATTTTAACCAACCGTCTGGGACTGGTGGTGGAAGGTCACTGGCATATTTACCTGCCCATTCTATTCCTTTCGATGGTTGGGGTGGTGCCACTGATTATAGTGGGTGAAAAAAAACGTAAGCTAAAACAAATGCTTATACTGGCAATCGTAGTATTAGCATTATCTGAGCTGGGTTTTTGGCTGGTGGGCCACTCTTTAGCAGGCATTACTTTCATGTTATTGTTCTTTTTTATCGCATTTAATCTGGTTGAAGCGACCATGCCGTCACTGGTGGCCAAAATGGCGCCGGCAGCGCACAAAGGCACCGCGATGGGCGCGTACTCAAGTTCCCAGTTTTTCGGCGTTTTTGTAGGTGGTGCCGTTGGTGGTTGGTTAAGCCAGCATACCGGGCTGGACAGTGTATTGTGGTTTAACGCGGCGTTGGCCGGAATATGGCTGGTATTGATTGTTACGCTAAAAGAACCGCAGTACTCAAGCACGATGTTGTTAAATGTGGGAAAAATTGCGAGTTCTCAGGCAACGGAACTGGCGAATACCCTGAGCCAGATTCAGGGAGTGCTGGATGTGACCGTGATTGCTGAAGACGGTATTGCTTATATCAAGGCAGACAAGCAGTTACTCGATGAAACTGAGCTGGATAAATATTCGGTGAACCATTAACGAATAAACAAGTTGCTAAACCCTTAAGAAATAACTTAAACGTAAACTACGTAATTAAACAAAGATAACCGGAGGAAGACAATGGCACGAGGTGTAAACAAAGTAATACTAATAGGTAACCTGGGTAAAGACCCCGAGGTACGCTACTCACCCAATGGTGGTGCGGTAACATCAATTACCCTGGCAACATCAGAAGGCTGGAAAGATAAAAACACCGGCGAAAATGTAGAAAAAACTGAATGGCATCGTGTGGTCTTCTTCCGTCGTTTGGCCGAAGTCGCTGGCGAATACCTAAAGAAAGGCTCCAAGGTTTATATCGAAGGCAAACTGCAAACACGTAAATGGCAGGACCAGAATGGTCAGGACCGTTACACCACAGAAGTGGTTGCCAACGAAATGCAAATGCTCGATTCCAAAGGCGGCGGTAGCGCTAATTATAATCAGGGTCAGCAACAGCAAGCCTATCAACAACCTCAACAAGCTGCTGCGCCACAAGGCCAGCCACAACAACAAGCACCGCAAGCTGCTCCGGCAATGAGCGGTGGTGATTTTGATGACGATATACCGTTTTAGCCCTTACCATAGATCTTACGTTATAAAATATTTTAAGCCCCGCATAGCGGGGCTTTTTTATTGGTGTTGTGATGAACCCGGATGAATACAATTCCCTGTTTTTATTTTTTGAAAAAATAAAGCAGTGCAATATTGCTTATAAATAAAATTGCACTGATAAGTTGCCAGGCGCGAACAGGGTTGCGTTTTATTAATGGCACATAGTCATTATTAATAAGCCGCGAGTTGGGGTTGCTTAGTGCAGCAATAAATTCAGACAAGCGGGTAAAGCGTTGTTCAGGGTTAATGCTTACGGCCTTTTCCAGTGCTTTATCAACCCATACAGGAATTTCGGGGTTATAACGTTTAATCGAAATATAATTAACCTTGAGTATATTTTTTGCCGTCAGTTCTTTGCCATAGGGCAGGTGACCACTTAGTAATTCATAGGCAATAACCCC
>JALTLP010000277.1:0-644 GCA_027001895.1 Chromatiales bacterium
TAATCATACTGGCCTTTGGTTATGTTGCCCGCCTTATAATCGTCATATAGATTTATCAATGTCTGGAGTTGAGGCGCATTTGCCTGAAAACTTTGCTTAATCATGGTTAAGCTTGCTGTACCAGTTCCTAACATAACCGGAGCAACTTGTGATAACACTGTTCGTTCACGAGGTGTTGCTGTATTCCAGCGCTGCTGTAAAGGCTTGAGTTGATATTTGGTTATATTGAGAACCGGCGTTGATTTTTCTTCTGCTGGTGCAGCACAGTACTGGGGTGGTATATCAATTAATAACAGCTGATTAGGTACAATATGATTTGGATTTTTAACCTTTGGATTATCCCGTTGAATTTGTGCAATAATGGCCTGGCGTTTTTGTGGTGATATCGGCCCATAATAACGTGTAATTATACGGTTTAAACTATCACCCTGTTTTACATGGTAGGCAATAGTATCAAGCTGATTGCTTAGCATTTTTAAATCTTCCCTGTTTTTTTTAATGTTTGAACAAGATAACTTTAAGAATAAAGTTTAACCTGCACCACTGTCAAATTTCCTACCGCACAGCATTTCCAACAGGATTAAATTGTTGAATATTTAAACAGTTCAGAGCTATGTTAGTTACAATATGCCTGACTATTATTT
>JALTLP010000277.1:654-3190 GCA_027001895.1 Chromatiales bacterium
ATATCAAACAACAACGATCTACTTTTATGTAACGATACCGGCATAGCCGGATGGTTAAGTTCACCATTATCCAGCCGAGCAGATGAGCCGATGGTAATATAAACCGTACCTGCACTTTTTTTAATATAACGTGCGCCAACCTGTTGTGCTTTATCTTTTAGTTCAACAATATTGTTAGTACCAAAAGTATCTGATGCTCCATAATGGCAGCGCATAAACCAGGAACGTTCATACATATGGCTGTGGCCGCTTAAAACGACATCAACGCTGGACTGTTCGAGTATCGGTAAGATGTACTGACGAATCTTTTTCATTCGACCAAGACTATCCGCCGGGTTATCGGAGTCATGTGTTCCACGCGAATACGGCGGGTGATGAAAAACCGCAAACCGCCATTTAGCTTTTGTTTGTCGTAAATCTTTTTTTAACCAGCGTATCATTTTACTGTTACGCTGAATCCGACTGGACTGTGTATCAAGCACGACCACATGGACATTGCCATAATCAAAGCTGTAATACTTTTCAGTAGCAGATGCTACCCCCCCGGCTTCACCATTAGCTGGAAAAGAAAAAATATTATAAAAGGTTCTGCGGCGTGAATCATGGTTGCCGTATATTGGCCATACCGCTGTATTTTTCAGAATATCGGCATACGGTACAAAAAAGTTCTGCTGAAATTGTTTATTGGTTCCAGAACGATAGGCATTGTCTCCGGTCGTAAACCAAAAGTCCGGCTTAAGCTTACCGGCAAGTGGATGACTGCTTGCCCAGTTAAGCATGGCATCCCGAACTTCGCTCTGGATTAAACCTGCCTGACCCTGGTCACCGGTAACCCAAAAACGCACCGAAGAAGATGTTCCTGCCGGAGGGGCTGTTTTAAACCAGTATTGCTTTCCCGCGTATAATGAACGCGATCCATTCCCTACCCGGTAATAATATTTTGTCGCCGGTTGTAAACCATCAAGCTTAACTTCATGTTCGTCATCAATCTTTTGTTCTTTAAAAACAAGGTTAGCCGATTGCAACTGTTTACCAATCGACACGATGCCTCTTTGAGGCTTTTTGGTGTTCCAGCGAATGACGACAGAATCACTGGACAGCGACTGGATATACGGGGCACGTCTACCGTCATAGATTCCGCCCAGGCTAACATCAATAAACCGGGCGCAGGCAAACAGGAACACCAGAACTAAAACAAAATACGCAGTCGATTTTAAGATTTTCTTAATCATATTATGTCATTCTACCGAACTGAATTTACAAAAAAAGTAAAATGTGATTAAAAAGCACAAAATCCGGGCTTTATCGTTTAGAATAGCCTTTTAAGCCTAAAGACACAAAGCAAGCAGACCTTATCCATGTTAAAAAAAATACCCCTGATTCATTTTTATCTTGTTGTTATCCTTGTAAACCTTGTATTTTACAGCTTGTTTCGTTTTACTTTTTGGGCAATCTTTAAAGACCCCACAAACCCAATCCCGGCAGCCGAACTCTTTAAGGCATTTTATCTTGGCTTAAAATTTGATTTACGACTCACTCTGGTTATCCTGTTGCCAATCTTTATGCTGGGTTGGATAAAACCTGTTAGCCCGGTGCTTCGGCCTTTTGCACGTAAATTCTGGTTAAGCTATTTAACCCTGGGCTTTGCCGTAAGCGTGTTTTATTTTATTGCACACTTTCTTTATTACTCATATTTACACCAGCCACTCGATGCCAGTGTACTGCGTTTTGCAGAAGACTTTAGCCTGTCTGTGACAATGATGTGGCAGTCATATCCTTTGTTCTGGCTTTTTAGTGGACTGGGGGTGATTGTTTTTATTTACAATGTTTTAATCCGCCGCCTGAGCCGCAATATTTATAATAAAGCATCTGCCAATATAAATAATAATACCTTTTATTATAAGCGCCGCTGGTGGCAACAAACCCTGTTTGTGACAGCCTGTATTTTTATTTATCTGTTTGGCTTGTTCGGCAAGTTTTCTTATTACCCGTTACGCTGGAGTGATGCTTTTGCCAGCACTCACCCGTTTGTACCGGCGGTTACCATTAACCCGGTGGTACATTTTGTTGATACCTTAAAAAATAAAAATATTACATTTGATACTGCCAAAACACGTGCTTACTACAAACAAATGGCTGCTTATTTAGGTGTTAATAACCCCACAACCGATAACACTCAGCCGCTTAACTTTGTTCGTCGCTATACAACACCCGGCCCACTTGCCACGACAACACCAAATATCGTGATTGTTTATCTTGAGTCTTTTGCATCGTATAAAACCGGTGTATTTGGTAACAGGCTAAACCCAACCCCAAACTTTGATAATATTGCTAATAACAGTCTTTTATTTAAACGTTATTATTCGCCTGCAGTTGGTACCGCCCGTTCTGTCTTTACTGGCATTACCGGCATACCCGACATTGAATTACACAAAACTTCATCGCGCAACCCGCTTATTGTTGATCAGCACACAGTGATTAATGCCTTTAAAGATTATAAAAAGTTTTACTTTTTAGGTGGCAGTGCTAACTGGGG